>JAFGHE010000204.1 GCA_016930295.1 Sedimentisphaerales bacterium | reverse complement strand
TTACAGTTGACATATTACTGTAAGGCCTTGTATTTCAAAGAGATATATATACAAAATAATCCACTGAAATACACAATGTCTATGTTTTAGCGGATTTTATCGGATTATTTTAGATAATAATGTTCCAAAGGATGTTCCAAAAATTAATTATAAATTGGATTTTACATTTATGTATTATTAACAATTATTACCAGTGATCAAAGACCGGCTGATCGTGTTGAGTTTGCCCAAAAGTGCGATCTGTTATATCAGCACATATACGAGCACTCCCCTGGGCTGGCCGGGGCAAAATACCTATGTCACTTAAAAGAAAATATATTGCATATTTTAATTCATAATGCGGGTATGATAAACTGTCAGAATACGTTCAGGCCATAGTACATTTGATCCGTTGATCACTATGTTTCCATAAGGTCAAAAAAGTCATACCCGAAAACCTAGTTTTTCTTTGAGTTCCTCTATAACACAGTAAACGACAGGGCAGGTAAATGTCGGTTCAATCATTCCCCAGGTCCTGTAAGTGAAATTCGGTTTGTGCAGGTAAGGATACTGCCGGCAATTTTCCGGGCGCTCCTCATATATTGTACATACCTTATCCCACAGGAAAGGGCAGGGATGATCTTTTATTCGCCAGCCCGGCTCATCGATATCTGTGTCGTCATACTCCAGAAACTGCTTACGCAGTTGTTCGATATTCATCTCAAGTCTCTTCGCCAAACGAAACTGATCCTTTTCAGAAAGCATTGGTTTTAATTCCATACAACAACGACCGCACTCTGTGCAATCGATCGAGTCCCAAGTCCGGTCTGTAATTGTAAAGACCAGCGTGTCGATCTGCTCGTCTGACATTTTATCGTAAAATTTCAGCAAACTGCGGAAATCCCAATTCTCATCTTTCTTTTCCTTTGCTTTTTTTCCAGATCGCTATATTCAAATTGCACAATTAATGCTCCTTTTCACTTTTTGCTGATAATCGGCTTGCCGTCAGATTGGTCCAGAATTTCGATGAAACGCCTTTTTCTGGCATGTTTTTCTCGAAGTCCACGCAGGTATTTTTTCCAATCGGACAGTTTTTTTTGGCGTTTCATGATTTTTTCTGCTCTGCGTAAATAGCTTGCAGCTTGTTCGTATGCCCTGGGTTTGGTCTGATTGATAAGGCCTTCGGCTATTGTTTTCCAGATTTCAATGGAACGCTCGGGTGCATAATCCTGAACGGCAGTAGCAATTCTATCATCCCCCATTCCCACCCAACCGCGTTTATTCTTCTGTGATTGATCGTACCAGAAAAGCACGCGGTCAGGCTGCTTCTCCAAAATGGCTATGCCGATAAGAACATCTGTCATCGGGAAAGTATTGCGGTACAACCTGTCCGGCACGACTTGATTGGATTTTGCCAGCGGCCAGTCTTTTTGTTTCCAGGGCAATTTGCCTTTTTCAAGATAGTCAAGCAGATATTCCTGTACTATGGGCCAAGCTTTCGTTTTGATATTGGCCTTTTTACATTCAGTATACGTTTGCGTTGAGGGATGACGGATAAACTCTTCCGTTTGCATGGTTGCCACGGCAATCCAATCTTTTTGTGAAGTACGAATTTCCTTTAATCGGTTTCGTAAATCGGACGCGATTCCAGGTAAATCTTTTTTGGTTTTGTCAATACCTTCCTGAATCCAGTGTTCTGCATCTCCATACCGTTTCTCCGCAATAAGATACTTTACCAATCGAGTATAACTGCCGGTCTTGCGAGCTTCAACTTCACAAAGAGGGATAATCTCACCATCCCTGCCTGCTTGCTCAAGAGCGTAAAGTATCCAGTTAGTAAGTCGATCACGAGCGTAATTTTGATGAAAATCATTCTGGCTGTCAGAGGATTTCATTCTGTTCAGTTTTTTCAGTAGTTTGTCAGCCAGATTGTTCCAATCTGCTTTGGCATGTCTTTTCCCTAAATAGTCATCAAAAGCATTGAAAACATCATAATCATCTTTCAATACAACTTCTACAGCCCAGGCCAGTTTATCTGGCTTGGACATTGAAGATTGTTCCAGGGCTTTTACAATCACCGGCATACACTCCTCTGTTTCCATGGCCGTTTCCCCGTCATCGTGACTTTCCTCAATTTGCCGATTACCACGTTCTATCAAATCTTTTCCCAGTGTTAAAACCTCGTCCGCATGACCGGCCTTGAACAACGTTTCCAGCTTTATGCGTATCTCGGCATAGTCCGGCGTATAGCCTTCGTGCTCCCAGTAATTCTGCCAGCCGGGTTCGCTGCTGATTTCACGAATCTGTTTCTTCAGGCGATTGATCAGTGATTTTACCTCTCCCGATGCAAGCTGTTTGCGGTCCGTCAACTCCTGTGCTATCTTCGGGAATTTTTCCGCTAATTCTAATATCAATTCAGTAAGTTGTGCCTTAGTTTTGTCTTTCAAAAAAGTTATAATTTCGGCACTCAGTTTTTTCGTTATCTGTGATTGTTCTATATAATAATCGTCGTCATCGTCATTGTCATAAATATTATCATCCCATCCGTAATCTTCAAAAAGCATAAGTCGTTCGTCATCTTTAGCGGCCTTGGGTATTTTCTTGTTCTTTTTGATTTGCTCCAGATATTCCAGCACAACGGCCACGCCATGTTTGCAATCACAGCCATACGGACAGGTGCATGTCGATTCCGGCAAGCCATCCTTGTCAAGTGTGACTTGTGTAGCATATCGATACGTTCCATCAACCCATGCAAGCAAACCGCCATTGTCAAGGACTGCCAATTTCGACACCAGCTTCTGACGCTGGTAACTCTTGCCCCGTGAAACAATTTTGCTCCCCGCCCATTCTCGCAGGTCATCCCAGGACAGATCAACAAATGAGTCTTTTTTCATTTTTGCCATCAACTGAATTCCTGTATACTATTCCCAAGGTCCGCCAGCAGACCAATTCTTTGTAAAAGGGGTATTGTTCGCAGCAGCAGTTAGCGGTTGTACGAGAAAACGTTGTATATCATTTATAACTTCAGATAATTCAAGTTTTACGTCTTCAAGTTTACTGGTTCGCAAAAATGCCTTCCACTGTACCTGTTTATCCGGATTCGCAAAAAATTCTTCTGTGAATGCGGTTGGTTGGTCACTGGGCATACTTGTGCCCCGTCTTGTAAATGTGGCTTTAATAGCTTCACTCAGTCTGCTTCCGTCAAATCCAAATTCCTGCGCCAAAATTCTCAGATCATAAAAATCTTTCATTCGGCTGTTCAGCATACCTTTTGAGACAATGGTCTCAAGTTTTTCAGCAACAACGGTTTCAATCGGATAGGCTTTAATATGCGGCGAAGGCATATCCAGCAATGTCGGATAATCAATCTCAATGGGCTCTGGTATAATACTGTCGCCAAAACCGATATCAATCTGAATATTGATCCAGGCATTCCCCAGCCTGCTTTCAAGCTTTATACGCTGGCCGGGATATTCCAATTCTTCACGGATTTCAGTGATTTGAATACTATCCGGATTGAACGTCATGCCGTCGGGTTCAACGGCCGCCTCGCATATTTCGCCAAAAGTCGCTCGAAGCGCATCAGCAGAAGCATCCCCCAAACCCAGCAAATCCAAATCCTTCGTAGGACGGTGAGGTTTGACCGCCCAGATAGCCCACAGCATCGCGCCTTTCAAAATGAATTTGCCGGATTGATCCGAACAGCTCAAGCGATACAGAAAGCGTTCAATCGCATATCTGATAAAAACAAGATTCGGATCTTCACCTCTTTGCTTGCTCAGATTTATCAGTCTTTGCCGAACCGAAGCGGCCATATTTTCATCTTTTCTTTTCATAAGATGGCCTCAAGGTAAGGTTTCATGACATTCGATACTCGGCAGATTTTAGCATATTTCCAGAGTTGATCATTCGTACACAACTTTCTTCGTCGGCAATCTTTCAACGCCTCCAAAGCGATGTCAAGACCGATCTTATTGCGGTACTTAAAACAATCCACTATCGTTTTAGCTGGTTTAAAAATCTTAGCTCGTACGCCTTCAATTTGGTGAGTTTCAGTTCCCTGAGACAGAGCTTCACCTGAGAAACGTACAACCCTGACTGGCGGATAATCAATCTGCGGCGCAGCTGCTTTGGGATCAATTGCTATCCATACCTCAAATGGACTTTGGGTTCCAATATCATGAAATTGTAGAGCCGACAGAAGACATATAACTCCATGCGGAACACGTTTTGCGACCTGGGCAAGCCCGATATTGGGGGATATCTCGCTGTCTGCGGGAACATAGATGCCTCGAGCCATCTTAATTAGATGGCCTTTTTCACAGAGCCTGCGAAGGGTTTCCGGGTGAATACCTGCCTGGATTGCATCTCTTACCCGAATCATGCCATATTTTTTAGCAAATTTTATCGCATTTTCCGATTTCTGCCCTTTTTTTTGCATTGTGTAATTTCCTTGGTAAATATATATAAACACCAATATTTTTACACATACTGATTCGTATTGTCAATTACTGTTTAAAAGAAGAGTTGGATTAATTTCGGATGGAAAGCAATTATGTCATATGCGTAAAGGTTTGTTTGGGACGAAGTATTATTGGACTTGTACTTGAAGACGAAGACATACACTAAACACAACTATGAACACCTGCTTAATAAGCAGGAGGTCTGGTATATTCATAATAATTCTCTATAAACAATGATCCAACCGGCCTCTTGCTCTCAAATTACATAGAAAAACCAAGATGCCAACATAAGATATAAACCCTTGAAAAATATGGGTTTATAAAATGGAGCCGATGAGATTCGAACTCACGACTTCTTGCATGCCATGCAAGCGCTCTCCCAGCTGAGCTACGGCCCCTTGGGTCAGGGTATACCTGGTTTTCATGTCCACGTGCAAATTATATAAATCGAAATTTTAGCACAGGGATTTGAGTTTTCCAGAATTAAATTAAATAAAAATGCCAATATAGCATGGTTTTTAAAACACAGAAATGCATTAAGTTGTTTTTATTAAATAGGTTATGGAGATATCAGGTTGAATCGCGATTACTTGACGGTCACCTGATGTAAAGATACAATTTCTATGCTGTTTTAAATATAAATCCAGGACGCGGAAGATAGTCCGAATAAGGATTGATTGCGGAGTATTTCATGACCAGACGTATCTATTTTGATAATGCGGCGACCAGTTTTCCCAAGCCGGCTTGTGTGTATGAAGCCATGGACCATTATGCCCGTGAGATTGGGGCTTCGGCCGGCAGGGGGGCTTACCGGGAAGCGATGGAATCCGGCGAAATTATTGGTCAGACCAGACGACGCATTGCCCAATTAATAAACGCATCTGATCCTGATAGTGTTATTATGACATTTAATTGTACGGATGGTCTGGCCCTGGCAATTAAGGGTTTTTTAACTGAACCCGGTGGTCATGTGATTACTACCCGAATGGAGCACAATTCCGTGTTACGCCCTCTCAATGCCCTAAAGGACTTTTTAGATATCGAAATAACGTATATCCCTGCCGATACATCCGGTCTGGTTGATCCGGATGATATTCGTCGGGCAGTAAAATCGAATACCCGATTAATTTGTCTGGTTCATGCCAGCAATGTCTGCGGGGCTCTCCAGGACATTAAAGCAGCAGGTGAGATCGCTCAGGAATTGGGATTGGCTTACCTGGTGGATGCCGCTCAGACCGCCGGACATTTACCTCTGGATGTACAGGCAATGCATGTAGATATGCTTGCTTTCCCCGGTCATAAAGGGCTGCTGGGTCCATTAGGGACAGGAGCTCTTTATGTTCGGCCCGGTTTTGAATCTCGTTTAAAACCTTTAAAAGAAGGCGGGACCGGCAGCCGCAGCGAAGTGCCTATACAGCCGGATTTTATGCCCGATCGTTATGAATCTGGATCTCATAATGCCCTGGGCATAGCCGGACTAAACGAGGGGCTGCGTTATATCCTTGATAAAGGCATTGATTCATTACGGGACTATGAAGAAGAATTATGTGCTGTTTTTCTGGAAAATACAGCAGATATCCCCGGACTCGTGGTTTATGGACCCTGTGACATTGATAAACGGGTGGGTGTTTTTAGTGTTTCTGTGGAGGGCTTTGACCCGGCTGAACTGGCAGCGGTTCTGGAAGAACAATTTGGCTTGCTGACCCGTCCTGGCCTGCATTGCGCCCCTTTTGCCCATCAGGCGATGGGTACCTTCGATAAGGGCGGCACAACCCGGTTTAGTATGGGTCCGTTTATATCTATTCAAGATATCAGATATGCCGCAGAAGCTTTGGTTCAGATTGCCTGTGCCCAGGTCAAATGATAGTCTAATAATAACTTATATTCATATCTCTGATAGTGTTCCAATCTATTTGTTTTAGTTGAGAAGGAAATGGATGTATTAAGACTGTTATCAAAATAAAACTCTATTTGACAAGTAGTTATGTGGATTCGCGGACTTTGAGGAAAAAATGTCATTTTTTTAATTATCAAGCGACTTTACTTTACATATCTTAAGTGTCTCCAAACAAAAGAGATAAGGCGTATATAATGCATGTATGACAAACTCATATAATATCTAAACAGGACACTATTTAAATATCTATCTATCCTTATATTGCAGGTATTACAGGCGTCTGATCATTAATAAAAAACGCTTTACAAAGGGGTT
>JAFGHE010000203.1 GCA_016930295.1 Sedimentisphaerales bacterium | reverse complement strand
TCTCACTGATACACGCTGCGGCCGTGGCGGATAAAGACGGAAACGTGATTGTGCTGCCCGGGCCCGGCGGCGTGGGCAAGACCGCGCTGCTGGGCGAACTGGTGGGCCGTCAGAACTTTCGAGTGCTGGGCGATGATATCGTCGGATTGAGCCGCAGCGGTGAGTGCCTGGCCTTCCCCCGCTCGTTTGCTCTCAAGGAATACCATCAAAGCGTATATCCGGAAGTCTTCCGCCGGCTGGGAATCGGTAAAAAAAGCGACAAAAAAAAATCTCTACAACGATTTGGCCTGCGGCTCCTGTGGCTGCTGCGGGAAAACGCGCCCCTGGTCGGTATCAGCCGCAGCCTGATGCGCGGGATGGGTGTCAGGGCCCGGCCCATGCAGGCCGTCCCGCCCTCACCGGCACACCTGCAGGAACTGGGATACCTGGCCGCCGTGCCGGTCGAAGATATCTTTGGCGCCGACAAAATTCTGACTAAAGGACCCATCGCAAAAATTATCTTCCTGGAACGCTACGCCGGTAAACAATTCCGCAGTGAAACCATCAGCCATACCTCCCTGGCCCAACGGATGTTTGCCATTATCCATCATGAATGGGTGGCCGACATGCGCCGGTTCTTTTCTCTGGGCGCCCTGGAAATCCTGGACCTGAACAACTATTTCAAAACTGTAAACCAGATTATACGGGACGCCGTGGCCGACAAACCATGCAACCTGATGAAAATCCCGGAAAACACAACCCCTGACGATCTGGTAAAATTCTTCCTGGATAACTTCACCTGATATGAAAATTCTCCTAATTCAGCCTCCCTGGTACGGGTTTCAGAATATTGTCAGCCGCCGGTTATATCTGGGGCTGGCCTATCTGGCCGCTATACTGAAAGAAAACGGCTGCCAGGTATCCATCTTAAATGGCGAATCGTTCTTCGACAATATCGAACCGGTCGAGGAATCCGTATTGATCAACAGAGATGACTATCTGCACAATATTTCTGCATCACATGAAGTCTATCAGAAGATAATGAAGGTCCTCACGGAATTCGATCCCGAGCTCGTGGGCATCTCCTTTATGACCGCCAATGCGCCCGTAGCATATCGACTGGCGGACCGGATTAAGCAATATCGAGACGATTTACCTTTAATCGCCGGCGGGGTACATCCCACCCTGCTGCCGGATGAACCGTTACATAAGGGATATTTTGATTATGTCGTCAGAGGAGAAGGGGAGCAGGTCCTGCTGGAACTGGTGAATGCGATAAAGCAGGAGGCAGATACCACCAACATCGCCGGTATTTCCTGTAAACGCAACGGCCGCATCATTCATAATGAACCGCGACCGTATCTGAAAAACCTGGATGAAATCAGCTTCCCCGCGTTCCATCTGTTACATGAAGTGGAATCACAACCGGATGCCTGTAACGGCATCACCGCCACCCGGGGTTGTCCCTTTGAATGTAATTTCTGTGCCTCGTCCCTGATGTGGTCCCGTAAGGTCAGGTTCCGCTCAGCGGACAATATCGTGGCTGAGATAGAAGACCGTTACCGCCGACTCGGTATAACCTCCTTTTCATTTCACGACGATACCTTTACCCTGCGCCCGGCACTGGTTGAGGAAACCTGCCGGAAAATGCTGAAACTCGATTTCCCTATCCAATGGCACTGCGATACCCGGGGTGATACCTTAAGCCCGGATTTACTCAAACTTATGTATCAGGCCGGCTGCCGGCACATTTATCTGGGACTGGAAAGCGGCAGCCCCGGAATCCAGAAGCAGATTAAGAAAAACCTCAGTACCGAAAAGGTTCACTCTGCCGTTAAAATGGCCCGCCGGGCCGGCATCATCACCACCGTCTATTTCATGGCCGGGTTCCCGGACGAAACCGAGCAGGACATCCGCCAGAGCATTAACGTCATGAAAAAACTCAATCCCGACCGCGTCATCTGGAGTATTGTCACTCCCTATCCCGGTACCGCGCTCTGGGAAGAGGCTGAAAAACGCGGCCTGGTCAATGAGGATACCAACTGGGAACACTTTTTCCATCATTTCAATCAGGGCAGCTTTTTCCGGAGCATGCCGGAAGACACCTGGAATAATATGCTGGATTTGATAAACCGCGAACAGGACAAATTCAATAATCCCACGGCCGGAAAAATGTTATGGAAAAGAATGAAAAGAACGGCCGCCAACCCCCAAAAAATACTGAAGTATTCATCCCGCCTGATAAAAACAGCATTGTGTACGTGAATCAGGCGAATCAGGATTTATAGTGAGCACTCCCAAAGTTACAGTATTAATGCCGGTCTATAACAGCCGGCCTTTTGTGCATGCCGCCGTCGAGAGTATCCTGCACCAGTCATTTACGGATTATGAATTCATCATTATTGAAGACGCGTCAACCGACGGCAGCGCTGAAATAATCCGTTCCTTTAAAGACCATCGTATTCGTCTTATCACCCACGAGCAAAACCAGGGCCTGATACCGTGCCTTAACCAGGGTATCCAACAGGCCCATGGTCAATACCTGGCACGCATGGACAGCGACGATATCAGCCTGCCCCGGCGCCTGGAGTTGCAGGCTAATTATCTGGACGCCCATACCAGTATTGGCATCGTGGGTACCCAGGTGGAAGTTATCGATGAGAACGGCCTGCCGTTTCCTCGAAAAAAAACACCGGCGCCCTTTCCCGTTTCCACGGGGATGGTATCCTGGATGATGCTGTTTCGTTGTTCACTGGCACATCCTTCGGTGATGCTCCGGCGCAGCGTTTTTGAAAAGATCGGACTTTATGATACCACATTTCTTCACGCCGAAGATTATGAACTGTGGTTACGCGCCCTGCAGAACTCGATAAAAATCGGTAACCTGCCTCAAAGCCTGTTGTGCTATCGCTGGCATCCGGCCAATATCTCCCAGCGTCATCGCGCCACCCAGAAGGAAAATGCCGCCCGGGCCCTGGCCCGGACGCTCAGTCATATGTTAAATCAGAATGTCCCGTATCAGGCAGCGTATAACCTCCAGAATCGCGGTAACGTGTTCACGCCCGGCGAGGTTCTGCAATCCGCCCGGCTTCTCGGCAGCCTGTATCAGCTTCTGGCACGGTGGGATGTATCCCAGAACGAAAAAAAACAAATTCGACAGAATGCCATACTTAGGATATTACCGCTGTTATTCAGATGGACCCTGCATACTCCCGGAACCGCGCTGCAAATTACAAGAACCTGCTGGAATATCGGCATCAAAGCAACCTTTTGGGGAATGTGTGAATTATGGCTGAGACAATTTGCTAAAATCCCCCGCTATATCGCACCCAGACATTTTCTATAACTATTATCCTTTGCGTAAAAAGCGCTGAGAGTTCAAAGTTTACCCCTTTGCAGAAAGGGGCTTTAGCGTATTTCTTTTTAAAAGCGCCCTTGCTATTGCCGGCGGCATATACCGACTCTCAGCAATATTTTCTACACAAGAGTTAACTATGCGTATTGCTTTTGTAGTCGATGTTTTCCCGGCCTTTTCCGACACCTGTATCTTAAATCAGATTACCGATCTGATGGATCGCGGGCATGAAATAGATATTTTCGCCCAGGTCCCCGGCGCGGGCGACAAACATCATGCGGCCATACAGCGCTATCATCTCCTGGACCGCTGTCATTACCGGATCGCCATGCCCGGCAATCCCATCCTGCGTATGATAAAAGCGATGGGCCTGTTTCTTGTCCGGGGACACAGGAATCATGCCCTGCTCTGGGAGTCCTTAAAGGAAAAAAAATACGGCCGGCCGGCCTCGTCTCTGCGTTTGTTTTATGAGGCTGTCTCCCGTCTCGATGCCGGCGCTTATGATATCATCCACTGCCATTTCGGGCCCAACGGGCTGCTCTGGTCCTGTCTGCGCCGGCTCGGGGTGGTGCAGGGAAAACTCATTACCTCTTTCCACGGATGGGATGTCAACATCTTGCCCCGCCTGCTGGGAGACGACTATCTGTACCGCCTGTTCCAGGACGCGGACCTTTACACCGTAAGTTCCGATTTCATCCGGCAGCGTATTCTGTCATTAGGAGCACTGCCGGAAAAGATTATTAAACTGCCCGTCGGTATTAATCCCCAAAAGTTCGCTTTTAAACCCAGGGCTCTAAATGGTGATCACGCCATCACTCTTTTAACCGTGGGGCGCCTCTCCGAGGTCAAGGGTATTGAATATTCGCTCCGGGCTGTAGCCCGGCTTACCGCGCGATACCCGCATATCCGCTACCTGATAGCCGGCGACGGGCCTTTGCGTAAAGATTTGGAAAACCTGGCCCGCGACCTGGGGATCAGCACCCGGGTACGATTTTTAGGCGACCAAACCGAAGAAGAACTCGTTCATTTGTATGACCAGGCCCATATTTTTGTTCTGGCCGGGATTATCGCCTCCGACGGCGATGAGGAAGGTCAGGGCATGGTCCTGCTGGAAGCCCAGGCCGCCGGCCTGCCCGTCATCGCATCACGCGTCGGCGGTATCCCTGAAAGCATACAGCCCGGCCAATCCGGCATACTTGTCGAGCCTAAAGATATCGATGGCCTCGCCTATAAGCTGGGATTCCTGATCGAAAATCCCCATCGCTGGCCGGCCATGGGCCAGGCCGGACGACGGCATGTCGAAACCTGGTTCGATATCCATAAACTCAATAACGAACTGGTCGAACTATATGAAAACCTGCTTGACAATAAACCGGCCCATGAAAATTTAAAATATGATACTATTGAAAGCCTGGCATGCCTGCGACAAGCTTAGGCATGTTTTCTATCCTGTGGAGATTATTATATGTGCGGAATAGCCGGCATCTACCATTTAAATGACCGACCTGTCGAACCGGAAGCTCTCGGACGTATGACCAGACTGCTCCGCCATCGCGGGCCGGACGACTATGGCTATGCCTTTTTCGACCGTGCAGGAAATCACCTGACCGCAGGTCGTGAGTTACCGGCTTACCTGCCCCAGGCCGTTCTGGCGCTGGGTCACCGCAGACTCTCCGTCATCGACCTGACTGAAACCGGGCATCAACCTATGTCCGGCGCCCATAGCCGCTACTGGATCATCTATAACGGAGAAATCTACAATTACGTGGAACTCCGCCGGGATCTGATCCACCTGGGATACGCCTTTAGCGGAACCAGTGACACCGAAGTGATCCTCAAAGCATACGAACACTGGGGACGAAACTGCGTGGACCATTTCAACGGCATGTGGGCCTTCGCCCTTTGGGATACTAAAAGGCAGACCCTCTTTTGCAGCCGGGACCGGTTCGGGATAAAACCATTCTACTATTATTTCGACGGTCGTAACTTTATCTTTGCCTCTGAAATCAAATCAATCCTGTCGGTATTAAGCCGGGACAAACATGTCATTAACGAACCATACCTGGGCCGTTTTATTATGGTCGGTAAAATGAACGACAGCGAGCAGACTTTCTTTAAAAATATCAGACAGTTACCTCCTGCTCACAATCTGAATGTGTCACAGTCCGGACTGTCCCGCCGCCGCTATTGGGATATGCCCGCGCGCTGTATCAAAAAAGCAAATGCCTGCCTGGAGGATGGCCCGGTTGTCGTGGAACGGTTTCGCAGCCTCCTGACCGATGCGATCCGGCTGCGTTTTCGGGCCGATGTGCCGGTTGGTACCTGTCTTTCCGGCGGACTGGACTCCTCCTCCATTGTGGCCCTGGCCTCAGACACGCTTTCCGGACAGCTCAGCACCTTCACGGCCGAATATGAGCAAAGCGAATTTTCCGAAGGCCGTTACGCCCGGCAGGTGGCCGGCCTGTTTGGAACCGACGATTATTATATTACGCCCACCGGCCGGGAATATGTCGATTTTATCGACCGGTTCAGTTGGCACCATGACGAACCATGCCCCGGGCCGGGCCTGTTTTCGCAGTGGCATGTCATGCAACTGGCCGGCCGACACGTCAAAGTTGTCCTGGAAGGACAGGGCGCCGACGAACTGCTGGGCGGCTATCCGTATTATTTTCCGCGTCATATTTATTCACTCGCAAGAGATTACCTGGGAAATCGTTACTATAATACCAGTTTAAACCGGTTCTTCAACGACCTGAAGGCGATTACTGCGCATCCCCAGTCAGGCCTGACGCTCTCCGGGTGTGCTCTCAATGTGGTCCATCAGATATTCGATCTGATGTTACCGGAGTGTATAAAAATACCCAAAAATCTGCTGATACGCTCCATACAGAACCGCTTAAAACCAGACCTGATTAATCAGGTGGCTGACCAGAATATATTGAGCCAGGCTTTGCCATCACCGCCGCATGAAAAAAGACGCTATCTGCACGATCTGAACGAATCTCTTTACTGGGAACTCACACGCGATAATCTGCCCATGCTCCTGCAGTATGATGACCGGACCAGTATGGCCTTTTCCGTGGAGTCGCGTCTGCCGTTCCTGGATTACCGCCTGGTCGAATTTGCCGGGTCACTACCCTTTTATCACAAAATGCAGGGGGCTCGGACCAAGGTCATATTGCGAAACGCCCTGGCCGGTATGCTGCCGGACGAAATCGTTAACCGGCCCGACAAGAAAGGGTTCCCCACCCCCTTTGCCGTATGGCTGAAACAGGTGTTATCTGAGTATGTCAATGACCTTTTCCATAGCAGCGACTTTAAAAATCGAGGCCTTTTCCATGCCGATAAGGTGCAGCACCTGTACCGGCAACACTGTTCGAACACCGCGGACCACTCCTGGCTCCTCTGGCGTATTATCAATATCGAACGCTGGATGCAGGTATTCCAAAACGATTTCCATAAATATTGCCATAAGTATAGCCTCCCGGATCCCCCAAAAACCCGGCCCATAAAACAAGACACCCTGGTACCCGCCGCTATCGGAACATAGCCGCTAACTTAATTTTTATGTATATACTAATGAATCATAAACTACTCTGTGCCGCTATGCCGCTGTGCCGCTGTGCCTTCTTTACCCCATGTTAAACCCCTATTTAAAAAACCTGCGCGATTATCCGCTCAAACTGATTGTTGACATCCATTCCTATTGCAACGCGCGCTGTACCATGTGTCCGTATCCCCGCTATGCCGCCCGGCAGAGCCAGGGGAAAATGAGCCGGGATTTATACGAACGGATTATCCACGAATTTGCCGCGATAGGGCGTGAGCATCATTTTCGTCCCCAGTTAACCTACTGCTATATGGGTGAGCCGTTCCTGGCCGACGATCTGGACTGTTACGTCAAAGCGGC
>JAFGHE010000202.1 GCA_016930295.1 Sedimentisphaerales bacterium | reverse complement strand
TGATGCGGCCGGGGCGATTACCCGTATGCTGGATCTGGGTGTGGAACCCTACCTGGTTGCCTCCTCGGTTGTCGGGGTTCTGGCCCAGAGACTCGTGCGTAAATTATGTCCCGTGTGCAAGGAATGCATCGCCGCCAATACCGAACAGATGGAAAAACTGGGGCTGACCTATGGCGCTTTTGAAAAGGTTTATCGTGCCGTCGGCTGCGACAAATGTTTTAATACCGGCTACCTGGGCCGGACCGGAATCTATGAACTGATGGTCGTGGACGACGATGTTCGCCAATGTGTCTATCAGCGTGAGACAGCCGGCGCCATCAAGAAATCCGCCCTGGAGGCCGGGATGTCCACCCTGAGAATGGACGGCCTCCATAAAGTGGAACTGGGAGTGACGTCTCTGGAAGAAGTGCTGCGAGTAGCCCACTCTGATGAGTTTTAAGAAGAGAGGCACACAGGCACATGGGCACAGAGGCACAAAGTCAGATTAAAATATATAGAGACTTATGCCAACGTTTGAATACATAGCACTGGATACCAAAGGAGCCAAAAACCGCGGCAGCATTACGGCTGAGTCGGCGGCGGCGGCGCGTCGGCTGTTGCGTAACCGGCGACTGCACGCCACCCAATTGCGCCCGGTTAAAGAAGCCTCTCATACCGGCCGGTGGGAGTGGGGGCGTCTGCTGAGTACCCGCCGGCGGCGTACCATTCTGGAATTTACCCGCCAGTTAAGCACCATGATCAAGGCCGATGTCAAGCTTACGGAGGGATTAAGCGTATTGATATCTCAAACCGGCGATCCAAAATTCGCCCAGATACTGCAAAACATCCGTGACCAGGTCATGGCCGGCGAATCGCTGGCCGAGGGGCTCAAGGAATATCCCGGCTGGTTTGATCCTATTTATGTATCCATGATCCGGGTCGGCGAAGCCACTGGTAACCTGGGACGGTCCCTGACACTTCTGGCAGACTACATCAGTAAAAAACTGCGTCTGGAATCAAAAATCAAATCCGCCCTGGTGTATCCAGCGATTCTGATAATCGTTTGTGTGCTGGTGGTCACCTTTCTTTTAACATTTGTCGTTCCCAACGTCACGAAAATAATAACCAGCAGCGGTCGGGAACTGCCCGCGGTCACCAGACTATTAATCAATGTCAGTCATTTCTTTACCGGATACTGGTGGATTATTTTAATCGTACTCGGGCTGGGTTGGTGGTTATTCAAACGTATTCTGGCGACGCGTAAAGGACGCATGGCCTTTGACCGTTTTATTCTAAAAATTCCGGTAACGGGTGAATTGATGCGTCAGGGTATTGTGGCCCGTTTTACCTCGACTCTGGCGGCCCTTATCCGCAGCGGCCTGCCCATGGCCGACAGCCTGCAAACCGTGGCGGAAGTGACCGGTAACGCGGTCATGGCCCATGCCGTCCGGCAGGCACGGGAACGGATCATTGCCGGGGCCGATGTCGCCACGCCTCTGCGCGAAAGCAAGGTGGTGGGACCGGCTGTGGCGCACATGATAACCGTCGGTGAAAAAACCGGCGAACTGGAATCCATGCTTATAACGGTTGCCGAAAGTATTGAGGAAAGTACCGATATCAGCGTACAAAGACTCAGCTCCGTTATCGAACCGATCATCATTATTATCATGGCCATTATTGTCGGTTTTATCGTACTGGCCATTATGCTGCCCATATTTCAGGCGACCGATATCAGCAACTTATAAACCACTTTTTAAGGAGATGTCTGATGAACATACTAAAAAAATATAATAAGAAAATGAAATTCCGTGCCGGATTTTCCCTGATTGAACTCATGGTGGTATTGGTCATCATTGGTTTATTATCCGGGATTGTGGGAATAACGGTTATAGACAAAGTCAAAAAGGCACGAGTCACCACGGCTCGGGCACAAATTGGAATTTTTCAGGAAGCCGTAATGAATTTTAAATTAGATACCGGCCAATATCCGGATGAATCCATGGGACTATTGGCGCTGGTGGAAGATCCCGGCCTGCCCGGCTGGAATGCCGAAGGGTACCTGCAATCCACCCAGATTCCCCTGGACCCCTGGGGATATGAATATCTTTACAGCTATCCCGGCTCGTTTGGAGAATTTGATATTTATTCCTTTGGCGCTGACGGCATGGAAGGCGGTGAGGATGAAAATGCAGATATCTATGATTCTGATGTTCTTGCCCCCGAATCAGGAAATAATTAGCCCCTGCAAAAGTGATCTATGTTTATGGCACCAACACCTAACCGTGGTTTAGTACTGGTCGAATTGGTAGTGATTTTTTTTATTATTACCTTATTCCTGGTATTTGTCGCGCCGGCATCATTCGAACTGATAAGGCAGTATCGATTGCAGGCCGATGTCGCCCGTTTTGCCCGGACATTGCGCACTGCGGCCGAAATGGCCGTCATGCAGGGTGAGCCTTTGGAAGTAATTATTGATGTCACCGACGGCTACTATACCGTGTATGAACAGGAGGCCCTGGAAGACAGCAACGACTTTCCCGAGCCCCTGATCAGGGAACAGGGTCTGGACTGGTGTTATATAACACAAATTCATTTTGATGACACCTCCAGCCAATATTCCGGGGAACTGGCCCTGCAGGCAACGCCCCAGGGCTGGAGCCGGTCGGTGGTCTTCGATTTAATCGACGACCGGGACCAGCGCCTGCGTTATGTAAGCTGTGACCGGATGACCACCCGCGTGATTGTGGACAATCAGCCTCCGGATCTGCCCGAGGCTCAAACCGAGGTGTCCATGACCTCGCCATTATAATTTATACAGGATAAACATATATCGAAAACACCATGCAGCTAACATCTGATAAATACCATATTCATAAACCGGCGTTTCATCACGCCGGGATAAAGACCGCGGCCACGTCCGGATTTACGCTGATTGAAGTGATTGCCAGCGTGATAATCCTGAGCCTGCTGATAACCAGTGTCCTCATGACCTACCGGCGTACCCTGGATTCGGTCATCAGATATTCCATGAGAGAACGAGCCATTACGGTCGCCCAGCGACACATGGAATCACTCCTGACCACCCTGGAGGAACCCAACAGCACTACCGGTATTGCCACCCGGGACGATCTGGATCCTGATTTTCTCTGGCAAATGGATTTGGAACGTATCTCTATCGATTCATCAGCGCCCAAAACGGACCTCTCTAATACCGTCATCCAGGCCAGCGTCAAGGTAAAGCCGGCGGTCCCTGATAAAAATCAAAAATCCCGGGAAGTGGAACTGGTCCGTTATTTCGCCATGCTCAAACCGCTGCCCGGCCATGCAGTGGCGGTCCCTTTAACACCCGACGAGCCGGACTGGTATCTTGAACTCAAAGCCAAACTCGGCCGTGAACCCACTGCCATGGAAATCCTTCAATATTTTATTGAAATCGGCGATCTGCCGGCTGATATGGCAGAGGAGCTTGATAATCTTGATATCGATATGGAAGACGAATTCGAGGATTTGGAAGAACTTGACATCGAAGAATAAAAACAATCCTATATTACCCCTGCGCGGTTTTTCTGTGCTGGAACTGATTGCCACACTGATCATTTGTTCTATGGTCATTCTGGCTATCAGCCAGATTATACGCCATACCCGCGACCTTCAGGAACGTGTCAATACCTATATGACCCGGCAGGGCGAAATTCAATACTGCCTGGACCTGCTCATGTCGGACATACTTTCGGCCGCTCAGCAGAAATCAAAGATTGAGGTGGCACATGCCTCATATGGCCTGCTGGAAACATCTCATTTGATCATAACGTCAGAAGACATGGAAGAAACGGCGTCTGACCCGCTCACCCGGATTGACTGGGTGGCAGTGCCCCGTTATGAGAAGGAAGATTTGATCCTGTTCCGCCGCGAAAAAAAGGCGGCCGCCGAAGATGAGGCTCTCTATATCCCTTTATGTGAAAATCTCTGCACGTTCCGACTCTATTTACTCAATGATGACGAGACCGACTATGATGATCCGAATACCGACCCGGCCATGATTCAGATACAGGCGCAACTGTATCGCGACGATGAGTCCGGTCCGGAGGACGTTATTACCGTTAATCGGTCCTATTGCCTGAAACGATTTAAATTGCCGGATATTGAATGAAACGAATACCTGGACAACATGAGCGGCACGGCTTTACCCTGCTGCTGACCCTGGTGACGCTGATACTGCTGGCCTCGATTATGGTTCAGTTCCAGTTGGATACGACCGTACATCTCAGGGCCAGCAGTTATCGCGCGGACCAGATCCAGTGCCGCTATGCCGCGGAATCCGCTCTGGTCATAGCCGGACAGTTAATTAAGGATAAATTAAAGCAAAGCCAGGAAACCAAAACCAATGTCTCTCTGCCCTCCTCATCGCCGGATACCGAAGACGATAAAGCATTATTACAAGCAATGGAAGATCTTATGGGGTCCGATATGACGGAAGAACCAAACCAGTTGGGTGATCCAAACGAGGAGAATCCGAACGACTATTCGGAAGATTTTTTATTCGATGCGGAACGGGACAAGCTTCCTCCCTATATATTTCTTAAAAAGACAATCAAAATCGGGAAAGCGGAAGTGGATATTGAAATTCAAGATGAAAACAGCAAATTCCCCGTCTTCTGGATCCTCTACTCACCCTACCAGAAACAGGCTAAATATGTGGACGACGCCCTGGAAACATTAGCCGAACTGTTAGAAACAAACTATTCCGCTTATAAGGATACTATCCAATATACCCGCGACATCGGCCGGCCCCTGGCGGTCCCGGAACCGGATCGTTATCTCCAGCAAAGAAAATATACCCGCGGCAGTAGAAAAGGTCAAACCTCCTGGCGGTACACCCGATCCCGGCGAACTATCAGCACAAGAAGATCCGCCCGTAATGCCGGTAAACAACCTAAAACTCTCAGTCCCGAAGAACTTCAATCGCAACAATATCAAAAAATGGGAATGTTTGCCACCGAATGGAACCACCAGTTTAAACATGGCGAATTAAAAGAGTCCCTTGGTTCCAGATTAGAAAATCGACCCGGCACGTTCAATGACTATCTGGGCTACTGGGGTAATCAACGAATTAACATTAATACCGCTCCCCGCGAAGTTATTGAAGCCGCCTTCAAGCCCATAGGGATGACCCCGGAACTGGCCCAGGCTATTGTAACGCATCGTAAAGAAGTGTCTCTGGGACGGGGGACCATCAATCTGAAAAAACTGGAAGACATCGATACGAGTATTAAGGTGGACGATGAAATCCATCAAGCCATTCGATACCTGGCCCTTCCTGCCAGTGACACGTTCTCCATCAGGATAAAAGCCCGTCTGGGACGAGCCCGGTATAACCTGACCAGCGGTATGTACAAAAGTCGCAATGGGAAAATTATCAATCATGCCATTATTCCAGGAGAGTAAACGTTGAGTTTAAAAAAATGTTTAGGTATTCATTATACGAATTCACAGATCACGGCGGTGCTCACGGAAAAAGTCGGGACGGACTTTCGGCTGGAACCGACCCTGCGGATCAGCTCCGATAACACCACGGTTCCCGGTTTAAACCTGCTGCATCAGGAATCAGAGAATCCGGCCCCCGGCAACCAATCCGATGCCTCTGTTGACCCGGAACAATCCTGTTTACTTATAGATAAAATCAGCCGGACGATACATAATACATATACCAGGGTTTCTCCGATATCGCTGGCGCTGGGTGGCAGTTTTTATCAAAGTCAGTCGCATCACAGTCAATTTACCCAGACCCAGCAGATCGATGAAACCTTACGTTATGATATCGAAGAGGATTTCGCCATTGATTCCGACAATATCGCTCTGTGTTATAAGAAAAAAGCATCACCTGAAAACGATCTGGAAGACGGTTCTGATCTGCTCGTGTTTACTTCAGATCGAAAAATTCTTACCGATATCCTGAACCGGTTTGAACAAGCTGATTTAGACGCTTTAACAACCGAGCCGGATTGCGTCAGCTGGCTTCACTTCCTGCAAAGCCGAAACGTATGTTCCAAACTCTCAGCAGAACAATCCTTAATAGCCGCGGGCTGGACTTCGGAAAATTTATATATACTTGTCCTGGACGCCTCCGGTCAACCTGTTCTGGCCCGCAGCCTGCTCTGCAGTGGCGCCGCACAGGCCCTGGATTTACTTTCCGGCGAAATTGCCCGCACCCGGGCCACTCTGCCCGCCGGTCAACAACCGCGACTCCTGCTTTATCATCCGGTCGATTTAGATGCCAATGAGATGAATAAAATAGCCCAGCATAATAAACTAAAGCCACTGCCCCTGCCGGACATTGACATGGCCGGCGCCTGTGCCGCGGGCGCCGCCATAGGATGGCTGAATCATCAGAATACTACCACCGATTTCCGTAAGGATAATCTCCAGGCAAAAACACTGGTGACCGGCCGAAAGCATGCGCTTCTGGGCCTGGGTACCGTCATCTCCCTGTTAATGCTGACCTGGATTCTTATTATGAGTATGCATTCCCGGAATTTTCACCAGATGCAAAATGAGGCAGAGAAGGATCTGATTAATGCCTGGAAACTGGCCTTTCCCGGTAAAAGCACCGCTAAACTCGACCCGCGAAAAATACCCGGTGATATCAGAGGACGCTTAAAGGAAGTGAAACAGAAATATGGCGCCTACGATGTAAATTCCCAGCCGGATACCGCCAGTAATACGCTGCGCTTACTATTCCAGGCCCTTAACCAGGCTGAAGAAAAAGGAGTTTTACCTGAAGCATTTGACCTCCAAATCAAAAACATCTCCGTGGATGGGGATTCCGCCACGCTCGACGGATCCGTGCCCGACATGGTATCCCTGGAAATGTTGCAAAAGGCCTTTGAAACACCCGATACGCAACTGGAAATCTCCAGTTTAAGTATTCGGGACGCCGGCAGTGACTCACAACGACGCAATTTCAATATGCCTATGAAAGTAATTAAAAAATCCACTCCTCCTGACCAGAAAAGGAGAAATTAAATTATGGATATGGATATTCAGAAACTGAAACAACCAAAAACCTGGGGCGTTGCCATCCCATTCATACTTACCATCTGGGCTTTGATTAGCACCTTCAGTATGATGAACGCCCGTACCCAGGCTCAAAATCAGATACAAAACACCCAAAAAATTTGGGAAGAGTCCAATTCCATTGTCACTATCCTTAAAAAGGCCGGCCAGGATGATACCGGCGATATCACGCTCCAGGGCAGTTTCGATCGAGTCGGTTCCGTACTCCAGTCTGCCAAACATGCCCTCATCGTTGAATCAAAAGTGGAACGTGTGGAAAGCTCGTCTCCCAAAATACAAAAAGATGGTTCACTTCTCTACCGGGAAACCTATAATTTGAAAAATGTGAAACTGTTACAGATTGCTAAATTTATCGATTATGCCGAACGCAGCTTTTCCTCAACCAGTTGTACCCATATTACTATAATACCCTCACGTAACATGCGCCAGGACTCATGGGATGCCAATATTACCTTCCAGTACATCAAATCGTCGTAGAGTGGGTAACGAATATAAAAAACCAGCCCCGAACAGTCGGGATGAAACACTTTCGCCGGACCGGCTTGTGCTGACCCGGCAGCATTGTGTTAACTCAATGAAACAAAACAAATTATATACAAATTTCTATACCCTTTAATTCTATTGGCAAAGGGCCGGCAGGCTTGTTATAATACCATTCTCAACTTCCTGACTCATGAGAAAATAAAAATTTTATAATTGTCATCTGGACCGGCAAAACATGTTTAAGAGGACTGGAATAATGAGCAAAACAATGGATTTAAAAGATATTATCCGCAAGGTGCCGGATTTCCCCAAGAAGGGGATTATGTTTATTGATATCACAACCTTGCTGGCCGATGCTGCGGGTTTAGCGGCAGCCGTTGAGGCCATGTCCGAGCCGTTCCTTGATAAAAAGGTGGAACTGGTTGTCGGGGCGGAAAGCAGAGGGTTTATCTTTGGCACGGCGATTGCCCGGCAGCTCAACTGCGGTTTTGTGCCCGTGCGCAAACCGGGTAAACTCCCGGCCCGGACCCTCTCGCAGGAATATAGTCTGGAGTACGGCACCGACACCCTGGAGATACATGCCGATGCCATCCGGCCCGGCCAGAATGTGTTGATAGTGGATGATCTGCTGGCCACGGGCGGGACCATGCAGGCCTGCTGTAAAATGGTAGAAATATTGGGTGGAAATATTGTGGGGATCAGCCTGCTGATAGAGCTTACCTTTCTTAACGGGCGGGATAAGCTTTCAGAGTACAATATTCACTCGGTCGTGACTTACGATAGTGAGTAATCTCGAAACAGGTATATATTAAATGAACAAAGCCCTCCATCAATAAAGACGGAGGGCTTTTTTTCAGTGTATATTATGATGCCATCGTCAAAAGTGGATATTGGCATTTAAAATCGTTGTTTTTAATCCAGAAACAACCGTTCGAAATACTTTTGACGCTGGCGTCTATTATGCCGGCTACTCCTTCTTATCTTTTTGAGATTCGTCCGGTTCTTCATGAGGCGTTTCGGACGATTCGGGGGACTCGGGTGTCTGAGGCGGGACAGCCTCTTGCGCCGGCGCCGGGGAGGCAGGCTCTTCCGTACGGGCTTCTTCAGCTACCAGGTCTTCAACATCCTGTTCAATGAATACTTCATCCAGTTCGGTCGCATCGACACGCTGACGCAACAGGAAATAGATTTTTGTGTTTACCGAGAAGAAGAAGCTTACCGCAAACGCCAACACCACCGCTGCCACCAGGGAAACCCAAATCCAGACTAGAAACGCCCCGAGACATTCGCTGCCACCAAGACTGGCCCAGGCGATGTCAGGTTGGAAATTGTCCAGGGAAGGCCTCGGCCATATCGCATCCAATATTCCGCGATCTGCCACCCTGGATGAATCAGGCCAATTGATACAGCAGGTACGTACCCCGATCAATACCAGAAAAGCAAAAAATCGTACAAACAAATAGCATATTGCACCATAAATACCTGCCACGGCCGTGTAAAATCCCATGCGCCAGGGCCGATCGTAGATATAGCTTAACGAACGGCTGATAGCATCAAAACAGTCAGATCCTTCGACGGCAATCGCAGGATACATCAGGTTAAAACCGCCCATCAATCCTACCACCAATACCGCCATGATAAAACCGGCAATCAGGGCGATGGGCATAAAAATACCTCCCAGAATCTCACCAAGAAACGGGATGACGAGTACCAGGCTGGGGAGAAAGACTAATATGCCTATTAAAATAATAACCATTATGGGTAAAAGCGGCGCGGTAAAAAAGCTGGAAAATTTACTTATACTGAATTTCAAAGCCTGCACAGGACCGATTCGTTCATCACGGGCAAACTGCAGTGCCGTCATTCGGCAAATAGCACCGCCGGCAATCGCCCATACCGATAACCCTATGAGCATCATGACAATGGCAAAAACAGGATGAAAACGTGTGAGCCAGCAGGTCGCCAGCAGCATTTCATAGATCTGTTTCTTGACCATACCTAAATCCCGGTCAAGAACCAGCGCTTTTACCCCTCTATACATACGCTGACATTTAAACGTGACGAAAGCGGAAAAAACACCCTGACCTTTGGTGACCTCAGAGAGATGATAAGCCCTGGCCCGTTTTATGGCCTTTGTAATTTTTGTTTTTTCCTCGCCAAGCTTTTGATCCAAATCAGACTTATACAATTCCTTGATCCAGGCACTTTGATTAATTTCAGATCCCCCCGTAACGGCGCTAACCAGGGAAAAATAGGCATCTCGCAGCCTGGCCTGTTTCATGTCACTGTCTTCTTCGTCATTAATACGGATAATTTCTTTTTGTTTTTCATAGCGTTCTTTCAACAGGGATAACGCCTCTTTTTTATCTTTTTTATAATCACTTTTAATCTCTGAATGAAGTGTGTTGTTGGCATAGTACAGCTTGAGATCACTTTCGCTATAGCCGAGTAATTCATCTTTGACTATATCATTTAAGAGTTTCTCATTTTCATTTATCACATCCATACGAAATGCTTTAAAATCACGCCCGGACACAAAGGCCTGACCGGAAGCATAATATTCCAATTCGTTCTTCCATTCGCCCTCAATTCTATTGTTCTCGGAATCGTAACGAAGTATCTGGTTTTCTTCCGGTATGATAACCACATTGACAAATGGGGATGTCAGACCGTCCAAAATCCATCCCATCAGAAAAATCACGACGATTGCCCCCAGGGCCAGGGCAATTTTGCCGAACTGAACGGCACTACGAAATCCCTGAAAAATCTTTACAAACGGCAAATTTTCCAGCCAGCTACTACCATTGTTGGTATTAAAATCCTGTTCCGACATGAGCTATCTCCTTTCGCGTTACACTTCGGACTGCTCTTTTTACACTATACCACATTATACATCCCTGCATGTGCCTGATAAATACTCCATACAGGTTCATCTGTGCCTCTTTAACAGATATTATATTTGCCCTGTTCCATGATGCAATAAATATTATTCCCAGCATGCAAATGCCGCGTTATTTGTGTAACTTATTTAATTATATAGAGTTATAGTCTTTTTGGTTTGTTTTAATCGTTCTCCTGTTCATGTTTTTCGCCTGGAATTGTCTAATTTTGATTGAACCAGTGGCAAAAATCCATACGCTGACATCGATGAGACCAAAAAGGGGAATATTTACTCTGGATCAGACAGTCGGAAGAAATTTTCTTATAGAATACAGGACATCAGGGCTTATCCATGACTCATTAAGAGTTTTTATTTTTTTTTGAGTTATCTTTTGATGTTGTCTTGTTTTTATCAGAAGAAGTGTTAGATACGGACTTATCCGTTTTTTCCGGTTTCACTTTTTCCTGGTCTGCTTTTTGAGCTTTTTTATAGGATTCACTGCGATAATCGGTCTCATAAAAGCCATTCCCCTTGAAAATCAGGCCCGCGCCACAACCAATCAGACGCCGGATCTTGTTCTTCCCGCATTCAGGACATTTTTTTAAGGGTTTGGCCGTGATGGACTGAAATTCCTCAAACTCATAGCCACAACTATCGCAAAGATATTCATACGTCGGCATGTTAACCCTCTCGTAAATTTCCAGTCTATATGGATATATACTTTTTTTATAAAATAATTATTGATTACGTGTTTCAGTATTACCTTCCCCGGCGCCTGATCCTGATGATTCATTTTTATCAGGCTCCTTTGGGGCCGGGGTCTTGGCAACCGATACTTTCGCAGGACGGAGGGTACGCTCATTCATGATATAGCCCCGAGCCAGTTCTCTGACAATCGTATTAACCGGAAACTCGGCATTTTCCTCATGGAGCATAGCCTCATGCAGGGCCGGATCAAACGAATCACCGGGTGATATCTTAATGGGCTTAAGTCCGGCGCCCGTCAATACCTGCATAAAGTGGTCATATACAATCTGCATTCCCTGTAAGACGGCGTTGGCATCGCAGGTATCATCGCTCTTTTCCAGAGCATGACAAAAATTATCCAGAACCGGCAGCAGCGTGCGGACCAGATCTTCACGGGCAAATTGAGCCGCCTGTTCCTCCTTTTTAAGGGCTCGTTTTTGGAAATTCTGATAATCCGCCCCCAGCCGTTGTAAACGCTGAGTTAATTCTTCGATCTCTGCCCTTGGCGTCTTTACTGCCGATTCCTGACTCTGGTCGTTTGCTTCAAAAGCGGGCGCAGCCGGCTCCCGGGCGGCCTGGCTTTCAGCAGAATTCTTACTCACAGATTCATTGTCTTTTAAAGGTTCCACAGGTATTTTTTTTCTCTTCTTACTCATCGTTACCGGCAAAATAGTCCTTTAATTTTTCCAGAAATCTTTTTGTTTCCGGCAGAACTGATTTATCTTCGGTCCGCGCAAATTCCCTTAACAACTGTTTCTGTTCCTTGTTCAATTTCTTCGGTATCTCGACCAGAATCTGTACCAGCAACGACCCGCGGCGTTTGGACTGCAGGTTGGGAAGTCCCTGGTCTTTAATCTGAAGAATCGCACCATGCTGGGTACCCGGAGGTATGGTTACTTCCTGAGGGCCGTCAAGTGAGGGTACTTCAATCGTAGAGCCTAATGCGGCCTGACTAAAACTTATGGGGACCCGGATAACCAGGTCGTCATCCGTGCGGAGCAGAAACGGGTGCGACTGAATCTTGACATAGCAGTACAGGTCACCGCGTGGCCCGCCGTTTTGTCCCGGCTCGCCTTCGCCATTGATGCGTATGGCCTGGCCATCGATAATACCGGACGGAATTTTTACTGATAACAGGCGTTTCTTTATAGTGAAACCCTGGCCCCGACATGCCGAGCAGGGCTTGGTTATTACTGTTCCTTTACCCTGACAATCCTGA
>JAFGHE010000201.1 GCA_016930295.1 Sedimentisphaerales bacterium | reverse complement strand
TCTTTTAAATATAGTAAGTTAAGTTTACAATGGCCCCACCTGAACGTTTCATGGATATACCATAATTTGAAAAGATTTTAGAAAATCTTGAAGGTGATTGTTATAATTTTAGTATAGACCAAGCTTTCATTCTTTTCCCAACTTTTTGCTCGCTGGCGGGTTCCGGGGGGAACCCGCCGGTTTTTTTATAACCATCTATCATAAAGGCTTTTATAGATTCATAAAAAAAATTGAATATAATCTCTACATTTACATCAGATTACTTGTGAGAAATGCAGATAAAACCTGATTCTTGTTATGCAGGGTCAACCAGGCTTATCAATATGTCGCCGGGTTTGGGCTCGGGGGTATAATCCGTGGTAAATACCTCTAATTGATGATCCTCATGAATAAGAAAAAAGGGCAGGGCATGTTCTCCATAGCGTCCCCTGAAGGCATCATAATCGAATTCTTCAGTCAAAGTATTGGTTTTCACTATAGCCCCTTGCAGAAATCTGCGCCCCAGGTACTCATAACTGACCCGAGAACCAAATAAATAACGCCCATGCAGTTCGGCGGACTCCATCAGAGCCGTCTCGTCAGATTTGCCTTCCGGGGGGAGTTGATAGACTTCCTTGTTGCCAAATAAACGACTGTATTGCACGCTGGCCAGGCTATTTACATTACTGTTAATCGTCAGGGCCAGTAAACGTCCTACTGAAGCGGTCTCAACTTCACTGATGATTCTGGGCGTAAAAACATTACCATATAAAGCGGACAGACCCTCCATGCGCGCGTCATTGACTTTCTCCCAATTGGTGTCCACCAGGGTTACGGCGAATTTCGTTTTTGCCAGTGCCTGGGCAATTTCGCGCGCCCAGTGATGGGCGCCAAGGATAAGCACTCCCTGAGGATGAGGCTGGGAGACTCCCAGCCATCGACCCGCTAATGAGGCCGTCAGACCGTAAAAGGTCACGGTGCCGACAATGACCAGGAAGGTCATGGGCATCAGGCGTCCGGCATCTGGATTTCCTTCTTCTATCAGACGTAGAGCAAAAACCGAAGATACCGCCGCCGCCACTATACCACGCGGCGCCATCCACGCTAAAAACAGACGCTCCCTCAGGCTAAGTCCTGACCGTAGGGTGGATAACGCCACTGCCGCCGGGCGGGCCATAAAGATCAGAACACCCAGGAACAGTAAACTTGATAACTGGATATGAACCAGGCTGTCTTCCTTTAAGCGAGCGGAAAGAACAATAAAAAGGATTGAAATGAGTAATACACGTAAATCCTCCTTGAAATGTATGATACTTTCAATAGAAATGCCTTTCTGATTGGCCAGCCAGATTCCCATGACCGTTACGGCAAACAATCCGGATTCCGCCTGGATATGTGAAGATATAATATAACAGGCCAGCACAATGACCAGCACAATGGAATTCTGCAACAACTCAGGCAGCCAGAATCGCTGGATGGCCCGGGCCACCGCATGTCCGCAGATAACTCCGATGCCACCGCCCAGCAGGATGGTTTTACCCAGACCCAGAAGAATCACATGAAACGTATGATTTCCGCCGCCCCGACGCACAGCCTCATACGTCAAAACTGCGGCCAGCGCCCCGATCGGGTCAATTATAATACCTTCCCATTTAACAATGGAGCCGATCTTACGGTTCGGCCGGACATGACGCAAAAGAGGAATAATGACCGTCGGCCCGGTTACGATAAGTATGGCGCCCAGTAAAATCGCCATCTGCAGATCAAACTTCAACAGCCACACTGCCGCACACGTGGTCACCACCCAGGTCGTTAAGGCGCCCACCGTAACCAGCAGCCACACTACGTGCCCAATGCCTTTCAGATCCGTTAACCGTAAACTCAATCCCCCTTCGAAAAGGATAACCGCAACCGCCAGCGACACCATCGGAAACAACAGGTTACCAAACAACGTGTCCGGATCGACATACCCGGTCACCGGCCCGGCCAGGATACCAAATAACAGCAGCAGCAATATCGCCGGCAGCCGAAACCGCCACGCCACAAACTGCGCCACAATCCCAAGTATTATAACACACGCCAGAGAGATTGATATTTCTTCACGCATCGATTACAGTAGAATTCCTCATATTTAGAAAGAAGCATTATATGCTGATTTTTTATATATTTCAAAAACTATTTATTCTCAGATAAATAACATCTACTCTATGAAACTTCACAGAAACGGACATGAGTAACAATGAGACCATAAAAGGATAGGTATAATTCAGTTGACATTTCCTTGCATCTCTGTTAGTCTTAATAAGAGGCCAACGGCTTATCCGGTCTGCCAAAACAAAAACACTTCAATTATAAGGAGATGGAACGATGAATCGGAAATATCTACTACAAATCAGGTCTATTGCTGTATATGTTTTTACCGCCATGCTGTATTTGTGCCCAATAGCCAGGGGTGACAATTTCACTATCCCTGAGGTCAAACTCCTGGACAGCGAATTCTCGGCTACAAACTGGGGTGGCACCCTTACCCAAACGGATGCCCTGGGAAATAATGTTCTGTTCACGTTTGCAGGTCTGAGCAGTTCGAGCACCGGAGTTAAAGATGATTACCCCGTGGACACCATTTACGGCCAGATTATTCCCAGCCATGCTAACGGCGATTTTACCAATTTTGAGGGATTCATCCTGCGTTTTGAAAATCTCGATGCGGATCCCGTTTCGGTCAGTTTGTTCATCAATACGGGATTCACCGGCCCCAGCGGCACGCCCCCCAGCGACCCGGCCAACAACACCTTCTGGCAGTCACCCTGGACACAGTTAGCCCCGGGTGAAAGCAGGGTTCTGCGTCTGGATTTTGATAACGCCACCCCTTGGGAAATCAGCGATAATCCCGAGCCGCACACTCAGGGCACCAACGGTCAGGCTACTGCGATTAACGCCTTCGACCGAGCTGAAGTCAGCGCTATCGGTTTTCAGGCTTACGCTTCCAGTAATCCCGTGGCGCCGATCCTGGCGGAACCGGCCTTCGATCCCTATTGCACCACACCCATCCCGGAAGATACCGACGGCAACTGCCGTGTGGATTTGAATGACTTCGCGCTCCTGGCCGCCAACTGGCTCACCTGTAATCTCGAACCCCCGGACGACTGCTGGTAGATTAGCACATCAGGATCACGCATCGATAAAAAACAGCGATTTTAATTACCAATATCCACTTTTGACGGAACCATCCATCTTAGGCGTTAAAATTCTTTAATTGTTTCATATGTCCAATATTCTCAG
>JAFGHE010000200.1 GCA_016930295.1 Sedimentisphaerales bacterium | reverse complement strand
GATCGCCTGTCAATCCCCCCAAAGCGGCCTGGCCGCCCTTGACTGTAATAGTCAGTGATGTCTTTTCATTGGAGGAAGTTAATTGCACCAGCGAGAGGGACGTGGGTGTTTCAACGATTGTAGTGCTGCCACTAGCGTAACAGGAAACAGACTCACCACTGAAATAAAGCTGAGCCGTACCATTAGCCAGTTTTACACTCACCAATGCTCCATCCGGCTGGGTGTATTGCACTGTCCGGCTGGCATCCAGGCCGGCCGTCAGCGAAAACTCTTCTATGAATCCGTCGGCCGTGGCTATTGCGCTGTAAGCTCCCACATTATCAAGTGCCCGGGCAAAAAAGGTGTTATCTCCCAGGGAAAAGCCGCTGGTCGAGCCAACCCAGCTCCAGCCATCCTGACTGTCAATGTCTTCACCCAGCAGGATATCGTCCTGTCTCTGGAAGATACCATCTCCATTTCCATCCCGGAAAAATTCTACACTGAGGATACTGCCGTCAGGATCAAAAGCATCCTGAGCGTTAAGGATTATATTTTCTCCCACAATGACGCTGGTCGGTGTAATGCTCATAAAGCCAATCTCGGGTATCTGGTTGACAGAACCGGAAATGGTGACCAACTCACTCCAGGCGCCGTCATCATCCTGAACCCTGGCCAGGAAGTGATTTACTCCATAATCAAAACCAGCCGTTGATTCCGTCCAGCTCCAACCGTCACTACCATCCGTATCCGTACCCAGTAGAATGTCGATCCCATCGTCATTTCGGTAAAATTCGACCTGACTGACCTGCCCGTCACTATCGGCAGCATTCAGCGCGGTAATTGTCAGGGAGTCCCCCAAATAGACAATCGGGTCAGGTTGAAGTTCAAGCCCGGATATAGTCGGAGGTACATTCAACGCCTCTATGGTTAACAAGGCTGATACCGGATTGCTCAGGCTGCTACTGTTATCTTCCGCCTGGGCAAACACCCTCTGGACACCGATCGGAAAATCACCCGTCGGACCTGTCCAGGACCACTCGTCTCCGCTTATTATTCCTGTTCCCAGTGTAGTATCGAGATTGATATTCAATTGCCCATCGCCATCATCCAGATAAAATTCTACCCCTTTAATATCCCCGTCTGTATCTTCAACCCGGACCGCCGTTAACGTCACCGTGTCACCCTGAATCACACTATCCGGTTCAATCCCCAGTGATTCTATTGAGGGCGGGATATTCACAACCGGATTTATAAAAACAGACCCAGCCACCGCTTCGCTCCAGCTATACTGGTTATCCGCGGCCCGGGCAAAAAAGATATTTTCATCCAGGCTGAATGTCGCTGTTGAACCAGACCATACCCAGCCATCTGCCGCATCCAGATCGATATACAACAGCTCATCTTCCGTTACTTCCAGTATCCCGTTGCTATTGGCGTCCCGGTAAAACTCCACTTTATTAACGGTTCCGTCAGGATCGGCTACCTGATTGGCTGTTAGCGTCAGGGGCTCTCCCAGACTCAAGATATCCGGACTTACGGACAGAGAACCGATCTCCGGAATTTTGTTGGGGATATATACGGTAGCCGTGGCACCGATGATATTACTCCATTTGCCCTCATCATCCTTGCCTGTGGCAAAAAAGCGATTGGTCCCGACAGGAAAATCACCGGCCGGAACAGTCAGGCTCCATTGCCCTGACGAGAGTTGACCCTCTCCTAAAAAAGTGTCCGTCTTGTCTAAAAAACCGTCGTTATCGACATCGTGATAAAATTCCACCTGAACTATGGACCCGTCTCTATCCAGGGTATCCACCGTGCTTATGGTAACAGTCTCTTCGATAGCCGCCGGGTTGGGACTTATCGACAAGGAGATAAATTGCGGTGGTGAATTCAGGGGTGTCCCGGCGTACCAGTTCTCCACATCATTACCATAATCAAAAGCCACATCACGAACCAGGGCGACACTACCCAAAACCGCCGGGCCGTCTGGGCCGATCGGCCAGGGGTCCGTCCCCACCGGATGGGAACCATCACTGTAATTGACACGATCCACCCGGATGTAATAAAACACTTCTTCGCCGTCAATAATTTCCACCTCATCGCCCGGCATTCCCAGTTCCAGTCGTTCACCACTATTGCGCAGCGAACTGCTCGTTGTCGGATCATCACCCCATTGAATAACCTGGATGTCCGGAGGTACATTATAAAGATTCATGAACGCTGTTTTGTCTTTAACCATTAAAAGATATTCACCGGAATCCAAGGTAATCGGTGTGTCTGTGGGAAAACTGTAATCGATACCATCGGTAAACTTCCAGGGGAGTCCCAGGGTTTCATTATAAAACGTAACGGACTCCCCGGAGATATTGAACAACTCTATATATTCATATATGCCATCGGCGTCACCAAGCAGGTCGCCGGGATTATACATGATTTCATTGATGACTACCGGTCCAACCTTTGGATAGGCATTGACCAGTCCCGGTGTGTTTTCACTCATCGCCACAAAATTGTAGCTATCGGAACTGTTTTTGTAAAACCGGCCAAAAGACACCTCGACCTCGGCAACACCAAAATCCTTTTCTTCGATAACTCCGGTTAGATCATCGCCATCCCCTTCCGAGAGTAACACGAACTCGCCGTGCTCGCTCAGTCCAAACTGGGTGCTGGAGCCGGGATCATTGACATTTCCGAAATGTTCACTCTGACTGAAGACGATATATCCGCCGGTGGGGATAACAGTACCCGCGGCGATTTCATAATTTTTCAGATGCTCGGGGTCATCACTGAGGAACCATCCGCCTATATCCACCGGTGCGCCGGAAATATTATGCAGTTCGATCCAGTCTCCCCCCGGCACATCCGTGTGCGTCAGTATTTCATTAATGACAACCTTTCGGTCAAACGGGTCCGCTTCGCCCGGCGTGCCATAAGGTTGACTGGAAGGCTGCCAGTTTTCTCTTTCGTCCCATGAGTTGAGGTCCCAGTCCATCGGATCAGTAAAAGTCAGTGAATATCGTTTGCCATTGGTGACCGGATACCAGTTATTGAACAGCAGGTCGTCGATACCTTCATCATAGATACTGTTGTTGTTATTGTCTTCATATAAAAATTCAGTGTTTTCATTAATAACCCCGTCGCCATTCAGGTCTTCGTAATAAATGCCGTTATATTCAAATTCCTGAATAACATCCCCGCCTGCTTCGGTCTTCAGCCGGATTAATTCACCTTCATCTTTAAGACCGCTGCCGCCGACAAATTCTCCCGGCGCAATTCGAATCCCCGAGGTATCATAGCGAATACCAAAGGCCGTCTGATTTCTGACCACCACGATATATTCTTTCGGGCCAAGATTCAGGACAGGAAAGGTATAATCAATACCCTGGGTAAACTTGACATTAGTCAGAACCAGGGTTTCCGTGGCACTGGTATTTTGTAACTCAATATACTCGAAATCATCATCCTGGTACCCCTCTTCCGGCGTGCCATCCAGGGGCGCCCCCGGGTGATACATGAGCTCGGTTATGCGAAGATTATCCAGGACCGATAATAATAACCGGTTTTCCAGATGTTCCAGTTTCAAACCGGCACTAGATTGAGATGATAAGGACATTGAATTATGTCGAAATAATTTTTTGAGCCTTCTCCTGAGTTGCCGCATAAATTCTTCCTAACTGATTGTTATTTATAATGTTACGAAAAGTCTGCATTGACAGCCAACGGGGCGCCGATCTCTCACCGTTGATTCCGGCCCATAAAGCCTGTTATAAACTGCCAATATTGACTTACAATGTAACCACTCCCAGGTGATAATTTATAACCTACCCCCTGTAACCTTCACTCCTTACAATATTTATATCATTATATCAGTTCGAGGGTTCATTTACAAGACTTTTTTAGCTGAGAATATCTGAGCAAATACCTCAAAAATCATGTGCCATTTATATGTCTTTTGCAAAAAATCCTATAAAATGTTCCACGTGGAACATTTTCATTATGGATATAGAAAAATCGGAATAATTTTGATCGACAAAAAGAAAACATATAGAACGAAGCCTGAACTTTAACAGGAAAGTCTATTGTTGGACATACCAATATGATATCCTGATGTTCATTCAGTTGAATCAATCACTGAATGTGCCGGTGAGAATCAAAGACGGATAGGCACTGGTCGTCTCCCGGCTATTGAAGGTGATGTACCTGTCGGACGGATTTGGATCCCATAGAACAAGGGTGACAGTATCCTCACCCGCTGCCTCCGCGGCACGGACCAGGTCCGACACATCAAAATCATACCAGAGAGTATCCGAAATAGTGTTAACCGGCCCAGCCAGCTCCAGCTCAGGAGCTGTATCCCAGGTGATCCCGGTTTCAGTCCAGTCATTACCGGCCGAATAGACCTGAACCTCAGTAGTGCCGTCCAGAGAACTGCACTTGATAGTCAGTACCGCACTCTGGAGACTCTGGATCCCATGGAGATCAAATTTCAGGTAGCTTTTTCGGGTATAACCTGCCCCCACAGAGTGCTTGACTACTAAGGTAGTACCGATTCCGTCCTGCGTACCGTCATCACGTACATAGGCATCGGCCAAAGGGCATGTGGTCATTATGATTCCGTTTGGATCGGCAGGTACCGGCCCGGCCGCGCCCAGCCAGTATTGACAAAAGTACAATAAGTCATTGATGTTCACTTTTCGGTCGAAGGTAAAATCGGCGGTTCCACAATCCCCGCAGTTGATGAGGCCCCAGTTTTGAGCAAACAAAGACAGGTCCGCCATATCGACCTGCTGGTCCCTGTTCATATCCGGACGGTTCATACGCCTGGCAAATTGATTGAGATACAGAGATGGGGGGTACAGTGTATCAGCGCTGCCCTTGCCCTCCAGATAGTCATTGGGCGCAGTATTATACGAGACGCCAAGGATGACATCATCGCCTGGACCACGAGTACCAATGACATACCCCCACTGCCATTGCCTGGATTCGACAACATTATCCGTGTTGACACCGAATGAATTCCAGAAAACTGATTCCGTGGTAGAATGTCCATGGTCGTTATAAGGCCGATAGACCCCCTGTAGGAAATCGGCATCAACCGTCATACAGTCAAAGAGATTGGCCGGGCTCATCTGCATATGAAAATCAGCACTGTAACGGGCTTCTTTGGTAATGCAGCGAAAGATAACATTACCACTGGTCCATAAACTCTTGAAATCATAGTTGTGCCGCGTGTGATAGACAAAGCAGTCGTGGACCAGGCAATCGGCTCCCTGCAGGGTTATACCGTAGCCGTTGCCACCTCCGCCTTCATATTCGGGTTTGGCAATGCTGCAATGACGAATGGTAATATGCTGGGACTTGAGCAGTAGAATACAATTGGAGAGGGTATGCCAGTCCTGGGTATTTTCCGCCGGACGATACGTGTTCACGAACTGAATCCATCCATTGAGCACATGAGTGAACTGAACGGCATGCGAATAATGTACATCATAAGCGGCAGTTCCTTCCACGTCATAATCATCGTCGCCCAGTCCGTCGGTCAGGTTTTCAAGATTGCCGATCGATAGATGTTCCAGACCGACTTCCTCCAGAGGGTCAGGGATTTTATAAACGCGGGCATTGTCGCGTGTCTTCAAATAGTATCGTGTGGGGATATCGATGGTCAGTGTACTCTCAACCGTATCAATCGCAATGATTTCGCGATAAAATGTAATACCCATGTGCCAGGATTGCCACAGGCCATCCATATAATGTTCGGCGGCAAATTCCTCCGTGCAGTCCGCCCGAACTACAATCCTGTCACCGACAGAATAGGGAGTAGTGTCTTCGATCGGGATCACAAAGGCAGGATGTTGAACATCCGAGGTAATGTTTCGAGAATCAGTAATATAAGAGTGCCAGTCGCCTACAGGAGCTTTAAATTGAATAATTTGTTTTTGGCGCATCTGAGTGGATGTATTCAGGATAAATGTCTGCTCCGGACCGGCCCCTCGAATGACGACGCCATTGTACTCAACGAGAAGGCAATAGTGCTGGCCCGCCTGTAGCGAAATCCGGTAAGTACCTGCCGGGAGATAGACAATTCCACCTCCGGCCTGTCCGACATCGACAATCGCCGCCTGGATCTGCATGGTGCTGTCTGAAATTCCACTCGGATCGGCATTATAGGGCGTCTGGGTCACATCGACCCATAGGCCCGGCGGATTGTCCGGTATGGGCTTCTCGCCTTTGTGATAGCCGGCATACGAAAAGTCATGCAGCCATCGTCCCAGGGAATCGTGATAGCCCGGATACCAGTGCTCAGGATACAGCTTGCTGCGCCACATCGAAGACAGATCCTCCAGAGCCGTGATTTTATCCAGCGAAGCACAAGGACCATTATTCAGGGCAGCATCGTCTGCATCGATGAAAAGCTTTACAGGCCCTGAGGTTGTGACGGCCACCAGCGTGGTCGTGTAGACTCCCCAGGAGGAAGTGGGGGTGAATATAACCGTATCAATGTCCCGGCCGTCCACATACAGACTGCACTGTACGTTTTGATCACTTACAAGTGAATAATAAATCCGTATATATTGCAGCGGTGATGTAATCCCAAAGGTAATAGAATCCCCCGCCTGATCAAAATCCGAAACGCTGTATCCGCCGGAAGCACCCGCATCGGCCCGGATAGAAACTGCAATCAGCGATGCGTTTTCCGCTTCATAATCGATATCCACTGCCAGAGCCGACCCATAAAGGGTCCACCCCAAAAGCACACAGGCCCATCGTATTCTCATCTGACATAGACTATTTAAACAGTTTAAAACCATGATTTTCCAGGTATAACATCATTCATTTTACAATATGCGCCATAAAATATCAAGATATATATTTTCTGAGGCAGCCTCTTTAAAACTGTACGAAAACAGGTATGAATTAAATAAGCCGGGATATACCTGATGCTCATACTTTTCCCAGGAAGTGCGTTATAAATCTTTACTTATCAATTTTAATATACATTGCCCGGAAGCTTTTTTTAGAGGGATTGGTCAGGTATTTGTTCAGGCAGTGGTTATTCTTTAGAAGCTCGCCCTTCTGACATTCAGTAGCATTCTCCACCTCTACTTCCAGGCTGCCATCGTCGCTGAGGACAAGCAGTTCGGGACTCTCGTTAAATACTATCAAGGCTTCCGGAGTAAAATTATCTGTTTCTGCTGCGATGGGTTGCAGTAATACAGGTTGGCTATCGGCCTGACCATTCCAGCGATAGAGGCTGAAATTCGGCTCTTCGTCATGCGGGCCGGCAACGATAAAATATGCCCGATGGCAGGGTGAATATTCCATGCTGCGAATCCCCCGGCCGGCCAGGTCCCACAGGATCGGCTCTCCGAATTCCGGTTGCCCCTGCTGATCGATCACCTGCTCGAAATTCCGTAAAGGCACCACCAGGGCATTGTCCGGACCACTGGGATCGTTCTGTATCTGCGGATTGCGAAAACCAATATACAACACTTTTTTATCCGGGGCAAAGCACAGGGCTTCGATATTCAATCCTTCTTTTTTGGGAGCCAGTTTCTGTAATTTTTTTTTACTGATGTTCCCGCCATCCAGGCGCGTCACTTGTTTTAACTTAAGGGAGAGTAAACCTTCTGCCTCTACCATGGCCTGTACTAATGTAGTGCAGGGACTCCCCACCGGTTGCAGGGTAATGGTATCTCCCTCCTGTTTGATTTCGGTCGCGAAAAACCGATACCGGCTGGGGCGCAGTTTGCCGTCCTGGTTCCGGCCGTGCGAAGTGATCCAGTATATCCGCGAGCCGACCCGGGTCGCGCCTTCGATATCCGCTTCCGGAAATTTGTTATCGACCTGCAAAAACAAATTCAAATCATAATCCTGGACAGGGAAAGCTCTATCATGGAAAGGATACACACGCAATACATTATTTTCATCATCCGCCGCCACAAAAAAGTCCTGCCCCAGCGCCACTGCTGTTGAAGCGTCCGACGTGCCATAAAAGACAAGTAACCTGCTTTTGGGCTCTTCGGATTCTGTCCGGCCAAATAAATTCTGACACCCAACCAATCCTGCCATCAGGATTAACAGTAAACTGTAATTCATCTGCACGTTTTTAATCTTACCCATATCTATCCTCTAAATCCAATCAAAATTAACTATGTGTCTCTATGCCTTTGCGTTAAAATTTTATCAAATCGGTAATATCGCCGGGTTCTTCGGGATCGATGCCGAACATTTCGAGCCATTGAACCAGTTCACCGTCAGGTACGCCTCTATATTTTTTGCGGGGTTCTTTGGGTGATGGGGGTTTCAACCGGCTTCGATTCCATAGGTCGTCACAATAGTTCTTTGCCCCCATTATGATACACCGCCTTTGTCGGGCCGACTTGCGAATTTTGTTGTCTGAACTTACCACAATAAGCCGGCGGGGTGCGGTATTCTTCCTGATTAATGTTTCCATGACCGTATCCGCATCCGATTGGGGACCGCTGTAAATGATTTTGATGGTCCGTTCCGGCTCTACTGTTTCGGCCCGACCCTGCGGCTTCGTGCCGTCAAATACAATGGTCGCCAGATCACCCAGGATGTGCATATCCCTTGCAATCCAGGCGCATAGCGTTATAGGTGCAAAATGAGACCATTCTTCATTATGCTTTATCGCCGCATGATAGAGGTTGTACCCATCGATAAGATATGGCATTTTAACTGCTCTGTCGGTGGAGAATCCGGCCGCCTACAATCGTACAAACGGGCCGGGCACTGAGTTCCCAGCCGTGGTAGGGGCAGTTACGACTTCTTGATTTAAACTGATCGATATCGACCTGCCAGTGATGATCAGGATCGATGATGGTAATATCCGCGTCACAGCCGATACTCAAAGTTCCTTTATTTATCCTTAAAATCCGGGCCGGATTACAGGTCATCATTTCAATCAGCCGGGGCCAGTCAATAATATCTGTTTCAATCAGAGCCTTGACATATAAACCCAGGGCGCAATCCAGGGAGATGATACCAAAGGGAGCTTGCAGAAATTCCAGTTCTTTTTCACTGCGCAGATGAGGGGCATGGTCACTGGCCAGGCAGTCAATTGTGCCATCAGCCACGGCTGCCTGTAAGGCGATGATATCCTCCTGTGTCCGAAGCGGAGGATTCATTTTGTAATTGGGATCATAGCTAATGCACGCTTCATCTGTAAACAGTAAATGATGAGGCGTCACCTCGGCGGTCACCTTTAAACCCTGTTTCCTGGCCTGCCGGATGAGATCTGCCGACCCCTGGGTGGATATATGCTGGGCATGATATGGCACTGACGCCTTTTTTGCCAACTGGATATCACGATACAGCATCAGTTCTTCCGCCAGGGCCGGCATGCCGGGCAGCCCCAAAATGGTAGCCTGATACCCGGAGTTCATACAACCGCTCCCGGCCAGGGCATTGTCCTGACAGTGCTGCATCAAAACCTTGTCAAACATGCGCACATACTGTAATGCCCTGAGCATAACCGCCGGATTCTGAACACCACTGCCGTCATCCGTAAACGCAACCGCCCCACCACGTACCATCTGGCCCATTTCGGCCAGTTCTTTACCGGCCCGGCCCTTGGTAATGGCGCCCACGGCGAAGACATTGGCCTTCCCCGCATTACTCGCCTGACGATAGACATAATCCACGGTCGCTTCATTATCAATGGTGGGATTCGTGTTGGGCATACACGCGATAGAGGTAAAGCCGCCAGCTACTGCCGCTGTCGAACCGCTGGCTATCGTTTCCTCTTCCTCTTCGCCCGGCTCCCGTAAATGCACATGCATATCAACCAAACCCGGCGTCACCAGTCTATTTTCGGCATTGATAACCTCGCACCCGTTTTTGTTAATGCGCCCCAATTCAGCGATTTTTCCGTCGCGTACCAGAATATCGGCTATCATATCCATCTTATTGGCCGGATCGATCACACGACCATTTTTTATCAGTAATTCGGACATATTACTATCCAGCTAATTAGTTATTTCTTTTTCTCCAGTACCACTGCCTGATTGACCAGAAACAGTACTGCCATGCGTACCGCCACCCCGTTACTCACCTGCTGCAAAATCGTACTATTAGGCCCGTCGGCAACCTCGCTTTCAATCTCCAAGCCACGATTGAGCGGACCCGGATGCATCACAATAACATCCTTTTTCGCTCGCTTCATGCGTTCGACTGTTAAACCAAACAACCGCGAATATTCCAGCACAGAGGGGAACACGGAACTCCCGATCCTCTCAAACTGGACCCGCAGCATATTCAATACATCCATCTGGCCGATTATCTCGTCAAAATTATAACAGGGTGTCACGGGCATTTTTTCGATTCCCGACGGCATTAAGGTCGGCGGCGCTACCAGATACACCTCGGCTCCCAGTTTATGCAGCCCCCAGATATTGCTGCGCGCTACCCGGGAATGAGCTATATCCCCGACAATGGCCACCTTCAGACCCGAAAGATCGGGTCGTAGTTCCCTGATCGAGAATATATCCAATAGTCCCTGGGTGGGATGTTCATGATACCCGTCACCGGCATTGATAATACAGGCGTCGATACAACGGGTCAGCAGATGAGGCGCTCCACCGGCACTATGACGTATCACCACGATGTCAATACCCATAGCCTCCAGATTACGCGCCGTATCACGCAGGGTTTCTCCCTTGGAGACACTGCTGGTCTTGGCGGTAAACTCCAGCACATCCGCACTCAGGCGGCTGGCTGCCAGGGTGAAGCTGTTACGCGTGCGTGTGCTGTCTTCAAAGAACAAATTCACCACGACTTTACCACGCAGGGTCGGCGCCTTTTTCACCGAACGCTTGGAAATACCCTTAAATCCCTTAGCCGTATCCAGGATATGAATCAATTCTTCACGTGATAAATCCTGTAATCCCAACAGATGTTTGCGCCGCCAGATAAATTTGGGGGTGTTTTTAGTTGTTGTTTTGACTGACCTTTTTTCTATTGTTTTCTCTACCATTTCTTCCCTGAATCCTCTTTTACTCCAGTACAACCTCTTCTCTCTCGTCCATATCATTGAGATAAACCTGTACGGTCTTGTCGTGCGGTACTTCTATTTTTTTGCCGATATAATCGGCGCCGATAGGAAGCTCCCGGCTGCCCCGGTCCAGTAATACGGCCAGCCGTATAACGCTGGGTCGGCCCAGGTCGGTAAGGGCATCCAGCGCTGCTCGCACGGACCGGCCGGTATTGAGTACATCATCCACCAAAATGATTACCCTATCGTCTATATTAAAATCAATGTCCGTGGTTTGAACCGTGGGCTGATGGGTGCCCATTTGATTGATATCGTCGCGATACAGGGTCGTATCCAGAGCCCCGCATTCAACCTCCGGTACGCCCCTGTCCAGGAGTATGTGCTGGAGCCGCTGAGCTAATATTTCACCCCGGCTCCGGATTCCTACTAATCCGATAGATGCACAGTCAGGATTCGTATCAATAATTTGCGAAGCCAAATGTTCCAACAACTGAGAGATTTGATGTTCTTTGAGTATAACTTCCACAAAGCTACCTGCTGTTTTGATTAACTTTTATAAGTATACGCTCTGACGCCAACGTCAAAAGTATTGCGAACGCTTGTTTCTGGATTAAAAACAACGGTTTTAAGTGCCAATATCCACTTTTGACGCTAGCAACCACTCTATCCTATGAAAGTTTATCATTTTATCCATGTTTTTGCAAGGCATCAGGGCACGTTGTTGAAAATTTCCGAAAAAAACTCCTGAATCAGCTTGTTTTATGTCCTGACTACTTATCAAAAGCGGCGTCAAAAACGATATTTGACGGGGCAAAATCGACATTTTTTACAAATTCACAGGCCTCTTTGGCTCCGTGTTCCCGTTCCATACCGCAATCTTCCCATTCCACAGACAACGGACCACTGTAACCTATGTGATTCAAGGCTCTTATAATCTCTTCAAAATCAACTCCGCCGTGGCCAAGGCTGCGGAAATCCCAGCCTCGCTGCTGATCGCCAAAATTCAGATGCGATGCCAGTATCCCGGCCCGGCCGTCTAACTGGACTGCCGCGTCTTTCATATGGACATGATAAATCCGGTCAGGAAATTCCTGGATAAAACGTACCGGATCGACCATTTGCCAGTGCAGGTGACTAGGATCAAAATTAAAGCCGAACGTTTCGCGATTTCCAATCGCCTCGAGAGCTCGCTTGGCTGTTACGATATCAAAGGCGATTTCCGTGGGATGCACTTCCAGGGCAAATTTTACCCCGCATTCATCATAGACATCCAGTATCGGATTCCACATTTTGGCGAAATATTTGAATCCCTCCTCAATCATCTCATCCGTAACCGGCGGGAAACTATACAGAAAATGCCATATAGAGGAACCGGTAAAGCCATTGACAACTTTGAGCCCGAGATTTTTGGCCGCCCGGGCTGCGTTTTTCATGGTTTCCACGGCCCACTTACGTTTTTTCTCGGCATCCCCGGCGCAATTAGCGGGGGCAAAGCCATCGGAGCGACTGTCATTATTCAAATCACAGACCAGTTGGCCGGCCAGATGATGGCTGATGGCAAATACCTGAAGATTATTCTTTTCCAGTATTTTCAGTTGCTTCTTACAGTAGTCCTTATCCGTGGCCGCCTTGTCCACTTCCATGTGGTCACCCCAGCAGGCAAGTTCCAACCCGTCATAGCCCCAATCGGCTGCTTTCTGAGCCAACTGTTCCAACGGCAAATCCGCCCATTGTCCTGTAAATAATGTCACAGCTCTAGCCATTTTCTATCTCCTGTTCTATTTATTTTTTAAATGGATTATCTTAAAAGGAAACGATCACTATCGAATCTTATACACCCTCTTCTTATAACTCACAACTTATTTATTTTTCACTTTTTAAATTTGGTCCACTTCCGGCTGCTCTTATTACTGGCAATAACTGAGTCGATAAACTGCATACCGCGGAGCCCGTCATCAACGCCGGGGAAATCCAGGGCCAGCGGATCGGGTTTAACACGGGCCATACGAGCACGAATCGTGTCGGCAAAGTTGACATAATTATTGGCAAACGCCTCGAAGAAGGCTTCCGGATGACCAAACGGCAGGCGTGTAGCGCGTGCCGCCGCAGGACTTACCCCCCCGATATAATCATTGCCCCGTCGCCAGACCTGCACCGGTCCGTCCGGCACCTTGACATACAGATAGTTAGGATGTTCCTGATGCCATTCCAGCGATTTTTCTTCGCCGTAAATCCAGATTGCCAGGCCGTTCTCCTCGCCAATGGAAATCTGACTGGAATGCAGAATGCCCTTGGCCCCGTTATTGAACCGGAGCAGGCAGTTGGTATCGTCATCCAGGCGCCGACCTTTAACAAAGGTGGTCAGATCGGCACAGACTTCCTTGATCTTCAGCCCGGTGATATATTCGGAGAGGTTTTCGGCATGGGTGCCAATATCACCCAGGCAGCCGCCGGCCCCGCTCTGCCTGGGGTCGGTTCGCCAGGCGGCCTGCTGCTGACCGGTTTTCTCCAGGGCCGTGGCCAGCCATCCCTGTTTATACTGGACCACAATTTTACGAATTTTCCCCACTGCCCCGGCTTTCACCAGGTCGCGGGCCAGTTTCACCATGGGATAACCCGTATAATTGTGCATCAGGCCAAACACTCTGCGGGTCTTCTGCACAATCTTCTTTAACTGCTTCGCCTCAGCCACATTGAAGGTCATGGGCTTTTCACACATCACGTGAAAACCAGCCTGCAGGCAATCACGGGCCATGGGAAAATGCCAGTTGTTGGGAGTGGTGATCGCTATGAAATCCATCCGCTCTTCAGCAGGCAGCTTGAGTTCCTTTTCAATCATTTCCTGGTAGGTGCCGTAAACTCTTTTGCTGTCCAGACAGAGTTCCTTACCCATCTGTTTGGATTTACGCGGATTGATATCAAACGCACCGCCCACCAGTTCAATACCGCCATCCATGCGTGCGGCCTTACGATGAACCTCGCCGATAAAAGCGCCGGGCCCGCCGCCGATCATACCCATTCTAAGCCTGCGATTCACAGGAGTTGCTTTACCTTTCATCTTAATGCCCTTTCAATATTGGATTTACGTTTAAAATCATGTCTTCTGAATTTGTATACTATTATCTATAGACTTCACAAATTTTCAAATATCTTTTGAGATATTTTTGAGCCGGTTCCAGTCATAAAATTTGCTATCCAGCAGTTAAAAATCATTCAGCTTTTCTCTGATTGCGATTCCTGAGGCTGATCCTGTATTTTCCCGGCGAAATGCCGGTATAGAATATAGGTTATGACTATGGAACCGGCGATCATCACCAGGGGTACTGCTACGGACCAGAAATATGAAAATTCACCTGTCATTTTACAGTTTCCTGTTCTTTCTCTTCCTGCGTCTTAACTGAGCCGGGCCCTCGTTTTTTATAGTTATAATAAGCCAGTAACAGGCCCAGAAAGCTCACCCCGTAAGCCATGGCCATGCCAATTATTTTGCCGCCGGTCTGGGGATCTATTTCCATGATTATTTCTCCCAACGTGTGGTTTTTTCAACCTGTTCCAGGACTTCGTCTTGTCTTTTATCAAATGCCGCAGACATGGCCCTGAGTTTCGGATCAATGACAACATACGTCAGTATGGTACAGATAATGCCAATACCCAGCGCGATAAAACCCCAGAGCTTTAGTAACAACGCTCCTGCAATGCCCACCATCACTAAAATATAGGAAAGGGCTGAGAGCACACTGGCGACCAGGTCATGCACGGTCCACTCGTCCGCTTCCTCAGGTGACCAGTCTTTTTTGAACAAACTCATTCATACACCTCATGTAGATTTATTTGCTTTTCACATCAGGGAGTATAATCAGACCGCGTCTGATCGCTTCCTCTCGAACCGGCTGCCAGAATCCCCAGGGCCTGGCCGCCACATAATAGCGTACCAGATGATCCATATCATCCGGCTTACTCAAAAACGTAATCGGCATATAGACCAGGGCTACCAATCCTGCCAGGAGCCAGAACTGCTGGTACTCCGGAAGTTTGGGCAGCACATTCAGGGCCGGCAGTACCCACACCACCAGCCAGCTCATAATCAGATTGGCAATCCAGGCGCTGAGATACCCCCAGGAATTGAACCGCCACCAGATTACCTGCAGAATTGACGGCACCCAGATACCTGCCGCCTGCAGCCAGAGAGCAAAGATAAGCCATTCTGTTATATGATCCATAGTTAATCCCAGTACAAAACATCCGACCAGCAGCAGTAAGGTGTTGATCCTTCCCACCTGAACCAGCTTTTCCTGAGACGCCTGGGGATTGATATAATGGTGATACAGGTCACGGGTGGCATACAGGGCGCCGAGGTTAAGATGGGTGGATATCGTACTTAAATGAATCGCCAGAATGGAGGCGAAAAATACTCCGATCATACCCATGGGCAGGTATTCAAAACCCATCTTATACCAGCCCATTTCATATTCTTTTTCCGCAACGATATTAGGAAACATCGCAAAGAACGCCAGGATAGCTACAACCCAGAACGCGTTTCTCACCACTGTGGCCAACCCGCCGGCCCAGATACTGTAACTGGCGTCACGAACTGTTTTGGCTGACTGGATTCGCTGGGCTTCAGGATACCAGTCGATAAAATTACCCATACCGATCCCACCCACTGTGGACATAATTAACAAAGTGATAAACCAGGCCAGGGGAAACTCCTGGTCAAAATGGAATGGATTCAAACGCCAGTCCTGGCCCAGGGCTTCGATCTTCTGAACAATAGCCTGCGGCCCGCCGGCTGTATATATACACCAGCAACACACCAGGGTAATAACCAGAAAGGCAATGATCCCCTGCTGAAAATCGGCCATGATGACACCCCAATAGCCGGCACTCAAAACGTAAATGGCACAGATAGAGGTAAAGACCGTCAAACCTATCCAGTGGGGCCAGCCAAACAGATACGTCCCCACCTTACCCATGGCGGCACTAACCCAGGCCAGCACGAACATATTCATAAATGTCTGCCACCCGGCCAGCCAGCCCCGCAGCAACTCCGAGCCCAGTCCGCTGTAGCGTAGATTCTGCCACTCAGCCTGGCTCATGGCCAGCGAACGGCGAAAAATCCGCGTCGAGATAAACGCACTTATACTGCACCAGGCACAAAAAAACGTAAACCATATCCCGCGCAGACCATATTTGTATATCACGCCGGTAATCCACATCGGGGTATCCGTGGCCGTATGTGTGGCATACACCGACGTCGCCGGCAGCCACCACGGCAAACCCCGACCCGCCAGGAAAAACTCAGATTCTGAACGCTTACCAAGCTTATAAAAAAGCACCCCGCAAAACACCATGACCAGAATAAAAATAACCACCCAAAGCCAATCCAGGGTCGCAAACTTCACCAACGCCAGCATCTCTCCGGTCATAACTGTCTTCCGCACGCGTGCATCCTGAAACTATATCCTTGATGATATAATCAAATACACGTTCAGACTCAAAGAAATTACTTCTCCAGCCCGGCCGGCCAACACAACCAGCCCATACACAAG
>JAFGHE010000023.1 GCA_016930295.1 Sedimentisphaerales bacterium | reverse complement strand
GCTTAAGTTGCTTTGGCTCTCCTGTGGCAACAAGGATGGCCTGATCAACATCAGCCAGGGCGTGCATGCGTATCTGAAGGAAAAGAACGTTCCGCATATCTGGCATGTGGATAGTAACGGCCACGACGCGACGCACTGGAAAAACAGCTTGTATCATTTCGTGCAAAAAATTTTCCGCTGACCTGAAAATAGCAATGACCTGGAGACACGCCGCACATCTATCGTTGTTTTCGTATTCATGCCTCTGTCGCATGACGAGCACAGAAAACCATAAACTTGATGATCACCAGTGTTATTGCGCGCGGGATTCAATGATTTTGGTCATTGTGAAATCTATGAATAATGCCGCGTGTTGGTAAAGGTATTTTTTGGAACGAAGCAATAACGGCCTTGCGGACGAAGACGGGAAACCCACTACATTTACTTCCGGCTCTGCCAGAACAATCCGTGCGATTCGCACTCGGGGTGATAGGATTTGAACCTACGGCCTCCTGCTCCCAAAGGCAATTTCAGGCTAAATCATAACTTGTGTCCAATAAAAGCTTTACAACCGCAAATCGGGTCGTTTTTGTAACTCCTTACTATACAATGAGATATATATACCAAATAATCTCTTACTACACAGGTTTTCTGGATATATCTTGAATCTAATTTATTATTTCAGATAAAAATGTTCCAAGAAATGTTCCAAATTATAATTATATAATAGTCTCGATTAATTATAGTGTCAATGAGTTCATTGCTGTAAAAACAATAGCTGATTGCACGAAATACAGCAGTACTATGCTATGGAGCGTTTTGGGAATCCAGTCGAGAATAGCATATTAAAGACAGTAGGTATCGCCATAACGCCTTGAAAGATTGGTGAGGCGTTTCAATGAACTGGATTTACATTTGGCTTTGATTCTTGACGGATTGTCAGAATCCTATTTGCGGAGTATTTTAACTTTTTGTCGACGGTTGTAATTCTTATTGCCTATACGAATCCGAAAATATTAGTCTTTCTTGGTTGTTGTCAGTTCGCCCAGGAATACATCCATTCCCCCAGGCGAAGCTTTACAATAGATGTCTTCCATCGCCGACAGAAAATTCTGCTCTGCCCGCCAAAATGGGAAATTGCCTAATCTTTTGGGCAGGGCAGCAACAACCGGTGGTATTGATACTTCTCCTAAAATATCATCTGCACCAGACTGCTCCCAGAATGTTTTCGGATCTGTCGGCAGCGGCTCCGGCGGTAAGATAGATTCCTCTTTTTGTGGGAATCCAGATTCTGATAATCCCCTTTTGTTGCTACTTTTAATTTTTGCTACTGGTTGACCACCCAGAAGACCAACCAGCGTTTTCTGTTCCATCCCCCGCAACTTGAAAATCAGGAACGGGTCGCGATCGAACTTTTCGCCAAGCAAGTAATACACCGCGGCGATGTGTTTGCAGGGATTGGACCAGTCCGGACAGGAGCAATCGGTTTTAAGATCGCCGCTTTTGTTGGGAAAAAGCGTAAGTTTGGCATCTCGGAATACTTCCTCGATGTTTTCCGGCATTTCACCCGTTGTTGGTCTATTTTGCGGCTATATTTTCCAGATACTGTCATTTTATGACAATTTTATTAAATTTTGTTGTGTAACGGGCCGATTATTCATATAATTGCTAAAAACTGTCATTTTGTGACAGTAAAAATGGATAAGGTGAGAAGGAATGAACAGATTAACAGAAATAATTTTTGAAAAGTTGCCAACCAGCTATTTTACGAGTCAGGATGTAGCGGCTCTATTTCCTGAACGCGATAATGCAAGATACGCTCTGGTCAAGCGGGCCATAGCCAATGGAGAGATCATCCATATTCGCCGGGGTATGTACTGCCTGGCCCCAAAATATCAGAAGAAGAGCGTGAACCTGTACGCACTGGCCCAACATATCTATGGCCCTTCGTATATTAGCTTGGAATCGGCACTCAGTTGGCATGGGTGGATTCCGGAAGCGGTTTATACCCTTACCAGCGTATCGTTGGCAAAATCAAAAGAATTTAATACCCCTTTGGGGATCTTCAGTTATAAACGTGTACCCCAGGAAGTGTTTTACTCCGGTGTGGCAAGATTGACAGACGAAAACGGGGATGTTTTTTTTATGGCCATGTCCCTCAAGGCGCTGTCCGATTATGTCTATGTGAACAGGAAAGACTGGATCGGACTGGAGCCAATTATGAAAAGCTTGCGTATCGAACCGGAAGAATTTGAGAGTATATCATCAGACGAACTTGAGATGTTAATGAACAATTACAAAAGCCGCCGAGTACAGAGATTTTTGAAAGGTCTGAGAAAGGATTTGCTGCGATGAGCATTAAGCTTATTCAGGACAGGTTGAATTCATACAACTGTCGATCGGAACTCGAAGAAGAGCATGCGATCAGAGAAATTACCCAGGAAGTCGCATTAGCGGCGCTGGGCAGGACGAATTTTTTTAAACAGGCAGTGTTTCAGGGAGGCACATGTTTGAGGATTTTCTATGGTCTCAATCGATTCTCAGAGGATCTTGACTTTATCCTTCAGAAGCCGGACAGGTCATTTACGCTTGAATCTTATTTAAGCGTTCTTTCGGAGGAATTGAAGGCTTATGGGTATAATATTGAGATTACGGATCGATCGAGAGCCGAAACCAACGTCAGGAAGGCTTTTATCAAAGATGATTCCGTTGGGAAAGTCCTGCAGGTCAAACATATGGGTAAAACGATCCCATTTCGAAAAATTCGTATCAAGTTTGAAGTGGATACGAATCCGCCATCTGGAAGTGGCCGGCAGGTCAATTATCTTGATTTTCCTTTTGTCAGTTCAGTGACGACTCAGGATTTACCCAGTTTATTTGCGGGCAAAATTCATGCATTATTGAGTCGGGAATATACAAAGGGCAGAGACTGGTATGATTTCATTTGGTATACAGGGCGCAAAACAGGAATAAACTATGCTTTTCTTGCATCAGCACTGAAACAGCAGGGGCCCTGGCAGGGCAAGGAATTAAATGTTAATAAGGAGTGGTGCATCAAGGCGCTTAGGGATAAAATATGCTGTTTGAACTGGCAGGAAACAAAGGACGAGATAAGGCGATTTATCCGGCAAAATGAACTGTCTTCGGTAGAACTTTGGGACAAAGAACTGTTTCTTGACCGGCTTGAAAAATACGCTCTAAAGATTTCGTAGTGAGATCGGGACAACGATAACCAGAGAGCCTTTACATTAATTCACTGTATATTATGAACTCCTGCATAATGAGCAGGAGGTCTAGTATGTTCACAATAATTTTCAATAAACAATATTCTAATGGGATGCGCCCGTCAAAAGTAGATATTGGCAATTAAAATCGTTGTTTTTTATCCAGAAGCAACCGTTCGAAATACTTTTGACGCTGGCGTCTAATGGGTGTTCTCATAAGCATTTGATGGGGGAGGCTGGCGGCCTGCGAAAGAAATATAAACACTTGTCCATTAAAGAATTATATGAATCGGGGTGATAGGATTTGAACCTACGGCCTCCTGCTCCCAAAGCAGGCGCTCTAGCCAAACTGAGCTACACCCCGTATTTAACGGCGGTAGAGGAATATAGCTTTTAACGGGGTCCTTGTCAAACATATATTCGGCCTAAATCAGGTTATAGGTATGCAATTATGACAGAGAGCCCCGGGTTGGCGGGATATAAAACATTATATAACCCCATGCAAATAATGGAGTTAGATACGGGCCGGCAAGGTGGGTGAACTTCAGGTGCAACGGTTTTGGAGGTCGGGATTCTCCCTTTAATCGATACAATCCTCATCAGCCGGTCCGAGATAGTACATTTTTAGCAATTCAAAGGCTCATATAATTTGCTCCGGCAGGGTTTATATTTTATGTTTACTCTGGAAAACCGGGAATGATTTGCTTGCGCGCCATGATGCATATATCGGAGAACTTCAGGTGTATGTCGCTATGGGTATTCAGGGGAAAGCGTACAGGCAAATCACCCTGTAGATATCATAGAGATACTGTAGAGACATAGACTATACGGGTTCGTCCTGCCAATATAAGGCCGATATAAAGAAGGGACACTTAAATAGTTCCCTTAACGTAAGGGCAGTAGGCCCTGACGGCCGTCATTGGTGTTTTCGCACCCGGCAGTTACATATAGCGCCTTGGGAGGCACTATCGTAATCGTATGCGCGGTTTCGATAGTGCCTCTTTTTTTATTTTCAGGAGACAGTCTGTATATATTTCTTACTAACGGAATTTTGGGAGGCCAGAGAAGACGATGTATTTAAATAACACCAACTTTAACAGTGCGATAAGCAATTTAACCAGGATTGGGGCTCAACTGGCCATATCCAACCAGCGGTTGACCACGGGTAAACGTGTCAACACGGCGGCCGATGATCCGGCCGGGATAGTGGCCATGAGTAATTTGAATCAACAGATTGCCCAGATTGATGCCGCCACGCGTAACGGCCAGCGGATCAGCAGTATGATTGATACGGCCGACGGGGCCATGTCGCAGATGGCATCACTTATCGGGACCATACAATCTAACACCTTAGCGGCCGCCGGCAGCACGGTAACAGCCGAAGAGCGCGCCGCCTACCAGGCGGAGATCGACGCGGCCATTGATTCCATAGACACGCTGGTCAATACCACCAGTTTCAATGGTCGAAAACTGTTAGACGGCACCACGGGATATGCGACCAGCGGGGTGGATTCCGCCAAGCTCTCGGATGTCCGGGTCAATGCGGCCAATACCGGTAACGGCGGCTCCGTAACCGTTGATGTGGATGTCGTCTCCAAGGCGGAAAAGGCGGTTGTGAAGTATTCCACCGGCGCGCTGGTCGATGATGTGACCATGACAGTTACCGGTAATAACGGTACGGTGGAATTTAACTTTGCCTCAGGTACGAATATGGCTACTATCACTTCCACCATTGCCGCTCAATCGGATGCGACGGGAATCGATGCCACACTGGAAACTGTTCTGGGTGTCACGTCAATCTATTTTCGTTCCCAGGATTATGGTTCTGATCAGACCGTAAATGTAAATGTTACAGATGGCACATTTAACCTGGATGGCGGTGTTACCAGCGATACGGGTGTGGATGCTACCGTTACAATTAACGGTCAAACTACCACTACGGATGGATTATCGGTTATAGCTCAGAGTGGCACCACTGCGGTGCGTTTTACGCTGGAAGAAAGTTTTGGTACCGTTGCCGGCGGCAGTACCAGCTTCACCATTAGTGGTAATGGCGCCGGCTTTAGTTTGGGCGCTGTGGCTAACGATCAAATTAATTATGGTCTGTCATCAATGAATACCAACTATTTAGGGAACGATACTCTTGGATATCTGAATAGTTTACGTAGTAACGGCGCCAATGCCTTATCCAGCGGCAACTATTATGCCGCGTATAATATTGCCACGACTGCGTCCCAGCAGGTTTCCACGGAACGGGCCCGGATGGGTGCAATCAAAACTTATACAGTGGATGCCACCCTGAGTTCCTATGCCGCGACTAAAAATGCCTTGACCCAGTCACTCAGCAGCATAGAAGATGTGGATTATGTGGCCGAGACTGCCAGAAATCAGCAATTGCAGCTATTATATCAGGCCGGCATTTCGGTACTCAGCTCTATGGGGCAGAATACCAGTTCCATTCTTTCCTTGCTTTCCTAGCCTGAGCCAAAAGTTGATGTTACGTTTTAAAACCCCCGGAGTGATGTCCGGGGGTTTATTTTTTAGCCATGATGTTATTGTGAATCGTGATAATGTGTTCGATATCCCGGGAGAGCACCTTAGAGAAAAGACTTTTTCCCATTCTATTAAGATGGTCTCCGTCCGCCATAAACAGCTCACTACGATCGAGATAGTATTCCAGATAATTTAGATTCTGCATTATCTGTTTATCATAAGCATGGTTATAATAGATATCGGTGATAATCGGGTGTATGGAGATATACTGCTGAGCCTGATCGAGATAAAACTGAGAAACCGGCGTTTGGAGGGTGACCACGCTAATCGAATGGTCGCGGCATAGTGTTATAATTTTATCAAAATAAGTAAAAAGCGCGTCATCTGGTATTATACATTCCTTGAAGTGATAGTCTGCCCGCAGCAGGGCTTTTTTCTGGTTCAGATACTGGTTTATTTCCAATTTACCGGGACGAGGCATTTTCTCGATATTACCGTGAGCTGTATAGAGAAAGGTAAAAAGGTTTTTCAGGAAGAACCCCCTGCCGGCTTCCTCACTTAACAGGGTCAGGCAGAAATTATTTTTCAGTATCGGCAGCCCTTTATATTTTACCAGTTCAGGATATTCAATAAACCGGTTCCAGAACGAGGGGACATTAATACGGTTTCCCCGAAATGAGCTCATGCTATGCAGATCCAATGGCAGTATCACCAGTTTAAGATGGGACATTTCAGGGATAAAGTGTTTCAGCAGGTAGTACGACTGGATGTAGCTGGCCCCGCTAAATGACAAATTGAAAGTCTGGTCTGGAAACGATGTGGGGTCGATACCGTGGATAAAATGAGAGTCTCCTAAAAATAGAATCTCAGTATCTTTATGTTGATGAAGAAAGGAGTCATAGATTTTAAAATTATCAGACAGATGGGTGATAAAATACCGGTTCAGACATTCACAGGCAGCCAGAGAACCAATGATCACTGTCATGAACACGATGATATGGATTTTCTTTACCTGATATTTACCATTATTTTCAAAACTGGAAATAAATGAATTCCGCACTGGAAACGGCTCCTAATAACAACAGGCAATAAAACATGAATGTATACAAGGCGGCCTGAAATGCCGGCTTCATTCGGAATAAGACCAGGAGGTCGTCTTTTTTATATTGAAAGATTTGTATGATGAACAGCAGAGAAGCATAGATGCATAATTGTTTGAGGGCAACGGCATACTCCGGGAAATTGGCGATATCAAAATGAGTAAACAGGCATTGCAGCATTTGAGATAATTGTGTCAGAGATTGGGCCCGGAAAATCAGCCAGCCCAGACAGATCACATGGAAGAAAAAGATCACTCTGGCCAGAAACCATATTTTATTAAGCCAGGCATTTTCAGGTGAGGGTATTTTCGACAGCCAGGGTTCAATCAATCTATGGATAATAAGGATAAGCCCATGATAAGCCCCCCAGAGCACGAAGGTCCAGGCCGCTCCATGCCACAGGCCGCCCAGAAGCATAGTGATTACTAGGTTTCGATAGGTTATGAAAGTGCCTTTTTTATTCCCTCCCAGAGGGATGTACAAATAATCTCTCAGCCATTGGGAGAGGCTAATATGCCATCGGCGCCAGAATTCCCGCGGATTGGTGGCAAAGTACGGCAGGTTAAAGTTAATCATAATATCAAAGCCCATCAGCCGTCCCAGCCCGCGGGCGATATTGCTGTAGCCGGCAAAATCACAGAATATCTGAATGGTAAAGGCATACAATGCCAGCAGTGTCATGGGGCCGTTGTATGTGGCTGATTCGGCAAACACCGGATCCACGATCCGGGACATGTTGTCGGCAATAAAGATTTTTAAATACAGTCCCCAAAATATCAGATAAACACCTTCATAAAAATAATCGAGTCGGAATTTACGTGGTGATAAAATTTGAGGCAGCAGATGGGATGCCCGTTCAATCGGACCGGCCACCAGTTGAGGGAAAAAGGCCACAAAAAGGGCAAAATCAAGGAACTGCCGGGTGGGTTTGAGTTTACGCCGATAAATATCTATCGTATAGCTCATGGTTTGGAAGGTATAAAACGAAATACCGACCGGCAAAATAATCCGGAGCATAAATGGATCAAGATGAAGTCCGAAATATCCCAACAGATCAGTCAGACTGGCGGCGAAGAAATTGAAATACTTGAAAAATCCCAGAATCGATAAATTTCCAAAGACGCTGATAAACAGGAATAATTTTTTCTTCCTGTTCTCGGAGGTATGGATCTTCAGCCCGCACATATAGTCAAGAACAGTTGATATTGCGATTAAAGAAAGAAACTTCCAGTTCCAGGCTCCATAAAATATGTAACTTGCCCCCAGCAGCATACGATTCTGCCACTTATGATCGAGGAAAAGATACAGGCTAAAAACAATGCCGAAAAACAGAGCAAATTCCAGGGAATTAAATAACATAGTATCAATAAATTATCAGTGTGAAAGTTACGTGATAGAAATCGGGATTCTGTTTATACGTTGTAAGTTAACTCATTATTGTTACCGGATATCACGTTTTATATATATTTGTCATTTTCACCTTTCATGAATGCAAAAGTCGTGCAAAATATAGCATATGGTTGCAGAATTAAATGTTTTTTTTTGATGAAGCCGGAAGATGAAAACCAGGAGACATAAGGTTGATTATAACTCTATTGATAATATAAAGTTATATCATTATGACACTGCCGGAGGTGACCTGTTTTTGGAGGTCCATCTGTCTTGAGGATAAGTATTAAATGGAAAGTATAATTCATCTGAGGATATAGTAAACGCGCAATTTTTGCGCTTTGGTTATGATGAATATCTCTAGAGAATATGCTCTGATAAATAATTCTGCTATTTTTCTGTCATTAAATTTATCCCCAGCGTAATTCATAAGAGCCTGCTATCGTTTTCTATATCATTTAATGACAGGAAGTTATCTTAAATGATGGCGCAGACAGGGTATGTCGGCAGTATCATTCATTTCAAAATAACAGGTTTAAGCGAGGAGCATTCATTTCATGAGCAGTGTTCCAGGAATACTGGCACATAGTTTGCTTTTTAAATAATTGAAGTCTAAACAGTGCGCATATGACCGATTGTCTAGCGGGTCATTATTGTGCATTTTGTGTTTGGCTGGAATAAGTTCTGCACATTCAGCCGGGTCGGAGACCCGGCGATAAAGCTTAAGGATGAGCGATGCGGATTAAACTATATTTATCCGGAAAGTATGTTTTCTCCAGAACAGGGGTTCTCTGCTTGCAATCGGGGGGGAATTTCGTCATATCAGGCATATCGATCATAGATGCTCCATCTTTATTTATGTCATTTGGCTATAAGAAGTTAACTGAAACGATGGCACAGATAATCACTCCCTTTCGTATCAGATCCTCTTTGACTGGAGACATTCTACCAATTAAAAGTTTTGATCAGCTTTATGGAGGGACCAACTTATGCCTCTAGGAACAGTTGGATCGAAAATTATAAGTTCCCAGGTTGCCGCCCTTAAAACAGCGGCCGTTGTAGGTAGTATAGTTATGTTGGAGGTGGGCCTGGTTACTACCATCCATTTGGCCCAGGATGGTCCTGCTCCGGCCTCGGCGGTAGAACCGCTGGTGGATACTGGGACACAGATACCGGGGGATGTTTCGGATGGAACCGGCACGGATGCTCCTGGTGATAGTACTGATGGAGGGGTAGAGAGCACTCAGACTCAAACAGACACGGGAACGGACGGTACTGAAGCTGCCTCCTCCCTGGAACCGGATACTCCGTCAACGGACGAAAATTCTGGAGGAAATATGGATGAATCATTCATGAGCAGTGGTTTGCCGGATAATATTCGTGTACCTGATGAGAGTGGTCCGAGGAGTTCCATGTAAACCATAAAACCGTCTCCAACATAATGAAAGAGTAATTCTCAACCATAAATACTTAATGGCAACAATAACGAAAGACATTTTAGCAGGGTCTAATGCAAGGTTCATGCCGGATTTGGATTTTGACTCTGTCATTGAATGGTTAGTGATTGGGCTGCTTGCCTTTATGGCTGTGAGCTTTGGAGGAGTTGCGACCTGGAGTGAACTGGTAATTGTAGTTTTATGCTGGACCATGCTGATTACTCTGGCGTTGAAGTTAGTGGTCCGCCAGGAGGAGAAGCTGGTTTGGACGTGGGCATATGTACCTATGATACTTTTTGGGGTGATAATACTGTTTCAATTGATCCCCTTGCCGGCGTCATTATTGAATTTGCTATCTCCCGGAACCGTAGCCACGAAAACCAGGCTATGGGAGAGCCTGCCTTATGCGACCGGAGAGTCCCGGGAGATGACCCTGTCATTTTATCCCCTTGCCACCCGGACCCAGATGCGATTGATTCTGGTGACCTCGTCTGTATTTATCGTCATAGTAAATGTTTACCGCAGAACCGAACAAATCAGGCGTTTATTGGGTGCTGTTGTGGTCATGGGAGGCGCTATGGCATTACTGGCTCTGGCCCAGTTTTTGTTTGATAATGGCAGGATATTCTGGATATATTCCACCAGGAATAGTCTGGCACCTTCCGGAACATTTGTTAATCACAATCATTTTGGTCAGTTTATGAATTTATCTATTGGCGCGGGCCTGGGATTGTTATTTATGAGGGTCGGTGAAATTATTGATCAGGGGAAAAATAGTACATTTACCAGAGATCGCAGAAAATTACTTTCATTTTTTCGATGGGAATTAATTATAGCAGCAGTCATTATTATAAGTATTACAGCAATTCTTTTGTCGCTCACGCGCGGGGGTATCATGAGTTTGATACTGGCCGGCGGCTTTACCGTATTGATGATTGCCCATAAATATCGTAAGGGATATATGAACTGGATTATGGCCGGTCTGGCCCTGGGTGTATTCATCTGTATTGTTTTAATCGCTTTCAATATGGTATTTGATCGGGTGGCAACTCTGGCTGACAGTCAGGCTTACCAGAACCGCTGGTCAATTATAAAGAGTATGGATTCTTTAATAGGTGACTATCCTCTTTGGGGAACGGGATTGGGCACATTTGAGTATGTATTTCCCATGGTTGATCGGTCCCTGATACTAGGCCGAGCCACTCACGCGGAAAATGAATATGCACAAATATTGTCTGAGACGGGTTTAATTGGTCTGGGGGTAGTCCTGTTTTTTGTAGTAATCATCTGTCGGAATTACTGGCGCAGTATTCGACATATCCATCCGCCGGTTCGCTGGGCGGCCTTTGGTCTGGGATTTGGATTACTGGCCGTGATGATTCAGAGTGTTTCTGACTTTGGTCAGCATGTCCCTGCGAATGCCTGTCTTTCCGCTGTTTTTTGTGGATTGCTGATACGACTGACTCGACTCCATCATGACCGTTATGTACCTCGAATAAAGGGTGGGAAATGGTCAGGATGGGCAAGGCCGGTAGTCCTGGTTTTCCTGGTCGGTATTTCGACCTTTATGCTGAATGGTGCTCTCCGGGCCTGCCAGGCCAAAAATAAGTGGAGACAGGCACAGGTTCTTAGGGAAAAGATAGACCAAAACCAAAAGCACTCCGGCTGGAAAGAATTTGCACAGATAATCGGCTATGCACAGGAGGCTGTCCATCATCAATCAGACAATGTCGTATATCGTTATGGCTTGAGTGTTTATCGTTGGGAGGCCCTGGTCCGTATCAATACCAATAATAAAGACCAAATAATCCAGGCGGTAAGGGATATAAATCGTGATCTGTATTATGTCTGTGAATTATGTCCCACCTATGGCCCGGCGTATGGTTTATCGGGTCAGTTAGAAAGATATGTTTTAAATAATCCTGAAGGATCGGCCGGTATCCTGACGGCTTATGAACTTTATCCGAACAATATATCTATATGTATAACGGCCGGAGAACATGAAGCTCTCTGCGGGAATTTCGAGTCTGCGCAAAAGATATTTCGTCATTATCTTGCACTGGGCGGATCGTTTAATGAGCCCCTGAAACTCTATATAGACACATTGGATAAACCGGAGCTGGCGGCCGAACTGGCGGGGGAGAATGCCGGGCAGTTATACCATTTAGCAGGGGTATTAAATCGTAAACCAGCATATAAAGAACTGTCGGATAGGCTGCGTCATAAAGCCCTGGAACTGCTTGAGCAAAAGAGACTGCGGCCGGACCTTTCGGCCGGGATGCTGGCGGGTCTGGCATATGTATATTATCAGGAAAAAGACTATGAGCTGGCCATTGAGTATTATCGCCGGGCTCTGGCCCTGGATTATGGACGTGTGCAATGGCGATTACTGCTGGCCCGATTATTGGCGGAAACGAATCAGATTTCCGAGGCCGTGCATGAGGCGCGGATTTGTCTGCGTCTGTATCCCCGGATGCCAGGAGCTGAGGAGTTGCTGGCGAAACTCTCGTTAGCGCCGGACAACCGAGAAAATAAGCTTTAACGTTGCGCGTACAAAGTCAGCGTTACGTACATGATGCGGAGAAGATATCTCCGGTGTAAAATCGGTCCCCGACACCGACGGGGACGGAGTATGTCTGAAGATGACATTAAACGTTCAACAGGAGAAATTGGAGATTCTCAAGGGTGGAACGGTTAACCTGGTCGGAGGGTTTTCCGTTCAAATATTAAGCCTGGCGGGAGTATTTCTTGCCACCCATTTAGTCAGTATTGAAAGTTTCGGCATATACGCATTAGGCCTGGCCGTAGTATTTTTCTTTCGACCTTTAGGACAACTGGGTTTGGAAAGAGGTGTATTGAAGTATGTCGCTGAATACAGATTCTCTGAGAATCCCGAAGAGGTCTATCGTGCCCTGAGTACCGCACTGAGGATAGGAATACCGGTCAATTTTACCTTTGCTACGGTCTTATTGCTATTGGATCCGATTATAGCCGAACAGATTTTCAGTAAAGCAGAGCTAAATGGAATTATATCCATCATTGCTTTTTCTCTGCCTGTTTTATTTATTACTGACATCTTTCTTTTTTCTCTCCGAGCCTGTCGAGACATGAAGTCCTACTATTATTGCTACAATCTGCGGCAAATAATTTTCATAATAGTCGTGTTGATATTTTTCAATAGTCCGCATGTAAAGGGGGTAAAGCACCTGGCGTGGGCGTATTTAAGTTCAGCCATATTCAGTGGTCTGTTTGGAGGATGGCTTTTTGCCCGGCGATTTTCCATGAAACAGATATTGCGGAGTTCTTTTATTCACCCCTTATCCCGAGCGCTGCTCAGATTTTCGCTTTATCAGGTATTTTCCTCGGTGCTCAACAATTTACTGCTTCACTTTGATATATTATTGATCGGGTATTTTCTCCCGGCCGGTGGTGTGGGAGTATATCGTATTGCCTCCCGGATTGCGGAAATGATACTGATATTTCTGCGTGCCATTCGCGGTATATTTGCCCCCATTATTTCTGTTCTGTTTTCTCAGGGTAGAATTAAAGAACTGGGTCAGTTATTTTCGGTGACGACCCGCTGGATCTGTACGTTGACCCTGCCCCTGTTTTTTATCATAGTACTTTTTCCCGATCCCATTTTAAGCCTGTTTGGACAGGATTATCAGGAAGGAACCGGGGTGCTGATGGTCCTGAGTGCCGGACAGATTATTAATGCTCTGGCGGGCGCTGTTGGTTTTATGTTAGTCATGTCAGGATTTGCGGGTATGCATCTGGTAAGCGACGTGGTGGTATTATTATTAAACCTGGTAATGAATCTGCTGCTTATTCCCCGTTTCGGGATTATGGGAGCCGGTATAGCGACGGCATCATCTATTGCCGTGGGTAATCTGATTCGCTTGTACCTGGTGTACATAAAAATCGGGGTACAACCCTATTCCCGGGCATTTATTAAACCATTATTAGCGGGTATGACGGCCATGGCTGCGGCTCTAAGCAGTTATCATTTGCTTTTTCAGGGCGCCGGTTATTATCTGCGATTTGCCTCCGGTATAGCTGTTTTTGTAAGTATCTATTTAGCGACATTATATATTCTCAAGATGGAAAGCGGAGATAAACAGGTAATGAAGTCTGTTTTTGTATCTGAATCCGCAATACAGGGATAGTATCAATACATGAGATTTCTTCTGTTTACGTATGAGTTTCCTCCCTATTCCGGAGGTATTGGCCGGTATTGTCATGAACTGGCTCGAGAAACATCCGGTTTTAATCATACCGTGGTTGTTTTAACCCGGCGCTATTCCCCGGGGGACACCCGGCGTGATACTGATGAATCGTATAAAATAATCAGAATCCCGGCATTTAAATCCAGAAAATTGAATCTGCTTATTGGGTCGCTGTATTTTTTAATCACCCTCCGGCGTTTCAGGCCAGATACCACCCTGGTAACCCACGGGATTGCTCTGCAAATAGCATCTTTTTGGTCGATGTTTTTGCCGAAATCATGTTCGATTACCCTGCATGGAACGGATATTCTGGCAGCCTGTCGGTCCGGAATCAAGAAATGGTTTCTCAGGCGTCTTTGCCTGAAATCTCATAAGGTGTTTGTGACCAGTCAGTATGTAAAAAGCATGCTGACCGACAGGATAAGGATTTCTGAGAAGAAAATATTAATCGTCCATAACGGAATTGACAGAAATTTTATATCAATGCCTGCGGATAATTCGGTAGTGGCTGCACTGCGGGACCGGTACCATCTGTCCGATCATATTGTTATTCTCACGTTGGCCCGATTAAATTACCGAAAAGGGCATGATGCCGTTATCAGGGCGCTGCCTGAGGTTTTAAGAATATTTCCCGAAGTAAAATATGTAATAGTCGGTGAGGGACCGGAGGAAGAACGTTTAAAGAAACTCGTGCATGAATATAAGCTGGGTGATTCGGTGATCTTTACGGGTAATGTTTTATATAATAAGGTCATAAATTATTATGATATGTGTGATATTTTTATCATGCCGAGTACCTACGAGCCGTTTGGTATTACCTATCTTGAGGCTGGCGCCCGGGGCAAACCGGTGATAGGACCGAATATCGATGGTGTTCCTGAATTAATTGTTAACGGCGAGACAGGGCTGCTCATTGATCCCCATAATATTCGGGAAATAGCGCACGCCATAACGAAGATACTTGCCGACAGCCATTGGGCTGAAGAGATGGCAGCTAAAAACAGGGAACGGGTTTTGAATCTTTTTACTTCAGAAGTAATGACTCAAAAAATCCTGGAAGCCTCGCAGTCAAGGCAAAAAAACAGTCTTAGTGGCAGTCATAATTAATGTCATCCGGTTATCCCGGGAAAGGACCAATAATTCAATGAGAAATAAAGCCATGCAATGGCTTAATTGGGCACGCGACCTGGAATTGGAGGCATTGAAACAGTGGTTGCTTCCGATGGCGGAGAAAAAGGCAAGACTGTTGGAAATCGGAGGGGGTAACGGGTATTTGGCAAAATGTTTAACGGAAATGGGTTTTGATGTGGTATCCATTGATCCACAGCCTCGGCAGCCCGGTTTTTATCCCGTACGCACTGGTGACGGTTCGAAATTGGAGTTTTCCGACGACAGTTTTGATATTATTTTTTCATCTAATGTCATGGAACATATTGAAAACCTGCCTGATGCCTTACGTGAAATGAAGCGAGTACTAAAAAGCGGCGGTCTTATGGTGCATACCATGCCGACTCCCTTTTGTACCATGTTAACGATCCTCACGCAACCGATTGGTTATCTAATGGGATTGTCTCTCCTGTACCGGCGGTTCAGGCGCCGGTTGTTTCCCGGGGCCAAAACAGTCTCTTCAGATAATACTATAAAAGGGAACGGTCCATCGGGAAACGGTTGCAGGAAGGAGAATATAATTGAAGCACTTCGAATCATAAATCCTTTCCGGATTGTCGTAAGTCCTCCGCACGGCACGAGTCCCACGTGTTTTGCCGAATTACGTGACTGGAGGCCGAACGTCTGGTGCGAAAAATTCGAGCAGGCAGACTTTCAGGTACGAGAAGTCATACATTTACCCCTGGCCTATTCCCGCCATATGATATTGCCTTTTCATTTTATTGATATTCGGAAACATCTGGCCAAAGAAGGGGTGACCAGTTGCATGGCGTATATTCTTTCTAAAGATGATGATACGGATACTCGGTCATGAAGAGAAAAGAACCATGAATAAATTGAGGTATTAAATGGAATGGTCCCCTGAATTTGTCCTGAAAGTCAATGAGATTTACCATGATGTGGAAGGGGATGCCTATCAGGACAAGCATCCGGAAATCTTTATGGATGAATCCATCCGCTGGCAGCGTATCGGCCGGCAGTTTATCCACGACAGTGACCGCGCCATCCACCTTCTGGATGTCGGATCCGGTACCGGATTTGTTCCCCTGCAGATTGCGGAATATCTCAAGGCCCATGATGTATGTGTCTGTTCGGATATCTCTGGTACGATGCTGGACGTGTGCCGGAGGCAACTGGAACGTCAGAATTACCGGTGCGAATGTCAATTTCAAAAAATCGAGGGGAATGACACAGGATTACCTTCAAATTCATACAGTCATATCACGATGAATTCGGTGCTGCATCATATTCCTGATTTTCAGTCGTTTTTTGAAGAAATAGACCGACTTTTATGTGTTCAGGGTCGCCTTATTATCGGCCATGAGCCCAATAAGGCATTTCATACGCATAAGTTATTGTGGTTTAATTCCCGTCTGTTTTACATTCTTACCCATTCGGGGGCTTATATGGGATACCAGCTCAAAAAGTATGGTTTCTATAATAAACGTTTTTTGTCCGGCCGTCATGCGTGTTCCGGAGAGGATCATGTATGCCGGGAGGTCAACCAGCGTCTGATGCAGGCCGGAGTTATCAGGGAATCTTTGCCTGCCGGGCAGATTGGGGAAATTGTGGATTTTCACTCTCCCACGGCCGGCGGATTCCATGCCGACCGGGGCATTGACATATTTCAGATACAACAGGAGTACCTGCCCCATTATAAGATGGAGTACTATGAAACCTATAATCATCTGGGTCGGATCAGTATGCAGACCAGATTGGCCCGGGGATATGACACTTTACTGAAAAAGATGTTTCCCCGAAATGGCGCGACATTTATGGTCGTTTTAAAAAAGACGGACTCCCGGAAGGATTACATCTGAATGAAACGAAAAAAACGAGTTTTAATTATTGGCCTTGACGGTGGTACCTGGAAAATCTTACGTCCTATGATGGATAAAGGGTATCTGCCGAACTTACAGAATTTAGTGCACGCCGGGAGTTCGGGAACACTGCGGTCCACCGTCCCCCCCCTGACACCGGTGGCCTGGAGTTCGTTTGTAACCGGCGTGAATCCCGGCCGGCACGGCGTGATATGTTTTGGAAAAATCAGTGATACGTTTACATCCACCGGCGTGGTGGATCGTACTGCCATAAAAGCTCAGGATATCTGGCGTTATCTGAGTCAACAGGGTAAAAGGATCGTTGCCATTAACGTGCCCATGACTTATCCGCCTATGGAAATAAATGGTATCATGGTTACCGGGATGTTTACGCCCGGTCGCCAGGGGCGATGTACCTGGCCGCCGGAGTTCAAGGAGGAGCTGTTCAAAGAGGTGCCTCAATATGAGATATTTCCGGATGTGGAAGAGATAAGGACCAAACCACGCCGGGATTTTAAAGGGTTTATCCAGTATCTGGAAAAAACCATGCACTATCGAGTCCGGGCAGGTTTATATCTGTTGCAGAAGGAAGACTGGGATCTTTTTATGCTCCACATTCAGGAGACGGACCTATTACAGCATCCGTTGTGGGGATATCTCGATCCCAAACATCCGTTGTATGACCAGAAGAAATATCAGTACATTGTGGAGAATTTTTATGCAAGGCTGGATTCATACCTGGGCGATATGTTAAGTCAGGCCCACGCTAAGGCGGCCCACGACGATCTGTTGACCGTGGTTTTATCGGATCATGGCTTTGCCGGCAACTTTCGCAGTGTCAATCTGCAGCGCTGGATGTGTAGGCAGGGATGGAGCCGGCTGAACCAGAATCCCGCCGGCAGAGTGGCCCATTTAATCAGACAGATGGATGTATTGAAATTACGCCGTCGGCTGTGGCGGAGAAACTATCGCACCGAAGGGGCCCGGCATAATGCGTTACCTTATGATCTGGACCTTTCGCGGGCCCTGTCCACCGGCACGAATGTATGGGGATTTATCAAATATCTGAATATGGATAGCCCGGGCCGTGAACAGTTGATCAAGCAGTTATATGACCTGAGGGATCCCCGGAATAATCAGGCTATTGTCGCCCGGGTGATTCCTATAGAAGATGTCTGTGAGGGCCCTGAGGTCGGAACTTTTCCCGATCTGATCCTGGAGCCCCATGACGGCTATACCTTTTCCCGCGGGGGTCCTCATGAGCCGTTTATCCGCTCGGTTCGTTTTAAAAATAATTATCATATGGGCACTCATGATCTCGACGGCATTATCATTGTCCGGGGAGAGAGTATCAAAGGTGGCATGCAACTACAGGCGTCCATTATGGATCTGTTTCCCACTGTTTTGTGTCATTTGGGATTACCGGTACCCGAGCCTGTTGACGGCAGGATAATGGATATATTCAAAGAGGGATACCGGGAAATTGCCAAATCAGGCATATCTCAGACGACATCGGAGATAATCCCGGAACCCGGTGTTAATAACGACGATCAGAAGGAGATTGAGAGCCGGTTAAAGGCCATTGGATATTTATAAATCGATAGTGAAATGATAGCCGTTAACGAACAAAAAATTAAGGTATGTATGCTGACCGGCACGTTTCCGCCTTATTATGGCGGTGGGGCCCGTCAGGC
>JAFGHE010000022.1 GCA_016930295.1 Sedimentisphaerales bacterium | reverse complement strand
GTAAAGCAAAAAATACCGTAAAATATTAAAAAATAACCACTTATATACCATTTTCGACACGTAATACTTTTGACGGTGGCATCTTAACCACATCCAGAATAAAACAGTGTCCCTAACTCTCCCCCTAACTCTCCCCTACCTAACTCCCTAACTCTCCCTCCCTAACTCTCCCACCTAACTCTCCCACCCCTAACTCTCCACCTAACTCTCCATGATGGACAGGATGTTTTTAACCGCTACGTCCCCGGATAAAGACTTGCGTCCCCTAGTCGAGCCAGGGGCAGGGGCTTTCAGGGTTGGTAAGGAAGTGCGAGTTATGGTAAAATGTCATGAAAGAAAGACGGTTTCCGATTTCTTTTGGCAGCGAATTAATGATGTACGACTATCTAACTCGACAAGGAGACGAACTATGTGGATCATGCAGTTTCGAATGCTTTTGATGGCAGGTATCGCCGGCATTCTGCTTCATAGTGGGGCTATCACAGGCGCAGAATCCCCGCGCGAGCGTATTTCCATTAATGAAGACTGGCGCTTTTATAAGTATGATTCTATAGATCAAGCGGACGAGCTGATTTACGATGTGCGTCCGGAGGTTAAAGACGATAAGGATGACAGGCCGGCTGATGCTAAACCTACGGAGGCGGTGGCAGTGGAGACGAGGCAGCAAGTGCTTAAGTCCTGGATCCTGCCTGCCGGCAACGACTTCGTCAAAGACCCCGCTAAGCGGCATGTCCGCCCCGACGGAAACCCCGGTGGCGACTTTCCATACGTACAGGGCGACTTCGACGAGAGTTCATGGGAGAGCGTGGATCTGCCGCACGACTGGGCTATCAAAGGGCCTTTTTATAAGGGCTGGAACACGGCGGTCGGCGGGGGCATGGGGCGCCTGCCGAGTCCGGGGGTGGCCTGGTACCGGAAGAAGCTGGACATTCCGGGCACGGACGCAGGCAAATCCATCTTTCTCGATGTAGACGGCGCCATGTCCTACGCTATGGTCTGGTTAAACGGCCGTCTGGTCGGCGGCCGGCCTTATGGATATGCCTCATGGCGACTGGATCTTACGGGGTATATCGTGCCGGGTGGAGAGAACCAACTGGCGATCCGCCTGGACAATCCACCTGATTCGTCGCGCTGGTATCCCGGCGGCGGAATCTACCGCAATGTCTGGCTGACCAAGACCCATCCTGTCCATGTCGGTCAGTGGGGGACTTTGGTAACGACGCGCGATGTTTCCGAGGCCTCCGCAATAATCGACCTGGAAGTTACTATCGATAATCACTCCAGGAACGATGCCGACATCGAAGCTCTCACGCAGGTCTTCGTCCTGGATGCATACGGCAATAAAACCGACGGCGTAGTCGCCCGTTTCGAGCCCCTGAAAACTTCGGTTGCGGCGGGCGAGAGCGCCAAGGTCAAAAGTTCCGTTACCCTCGAAAACCCCTGCCTGTGGGGACCACCACCCACTCAGACTCCCCACCTCTATGTGGCGGTGACCACCTTACGGCATCAGGGCAACCCCGTCGATCAATACGAGACGCGCTTCGGCATCCGCTCCCTGCGTTTCGATCCGGACACGGGCATCCATGTCAATGGCGAACGCATTTATATCAAAGGCGCTAACCAGCATCACGACCTTGGCGCCCTGGGCGCAGCATTCAACACGCGCGCAGCGCAGCGCCAACTTGAGATCCTCCGCGAAATGGGCTGTAACGCTATTCGTACGGCCCATAATCCGCCTGCTCCTGAGTTTCTTGAGTTGACGGACCGGATGGGTTTTCTTGTAGTAAACGAGATTTTTGATGTCTGGGAGCGGAAAAAAACGCCGCTCGATTTCCATCTCATCTTTCCGGACTGGCATGAGCAGGACCTGCGCGGCCTGGTGCGCCGGGATCGGAATTGTCCATCGGTGATTATGTGGAGCTTCGGCAATGAAGTTGGCGAGCAATACACCGGTGAGCAAGGCGCAGCGGTGGCGAAGCGGCTGCACGATATTACCAGGGACGAGGATCCCACCCGTCCCACGACCTGCGCCATGAACTGGGCCAAGCCGAACATGCCTCTGCCCGAAGTCCCGGACGTCATCAGCCTGAATTACCAAGGCGAAGGGATCCGCAACGCTCCGGCCTATAGCGGGCTGAAGGGAATCAACACTCCCCCGTTATACCCCGCTTTCCATGAAGCATTTCCCGACAAACCAGTCATTAGCAGCGAGAATGCCGCCGCTCTGAGCAGCCGGGGGACATACCTCTTTCCGGTTTTCGACGGAATCAGCGCGCCGGTGAAGGATGGACTGGGCGGGGATCCGAAAAATCAATACGTCAGTGCCTACGAGTTATATACAGCGGATTTCGGCTCGTCCGCAGACAAGGTGTTCGCCTCACTGGACAAGCATCCGTATGTGGCGGGGGGATTCGTCTGGAGCGGATGGGATTATCTCGGCGAGCCGACCCCCTACTATGGAGCGCGCAGTTCTTACTTCGGAGTCATCGACCTGGCCGGATTCAAGAAGGACCGGTTCTACCTTTACCAATCGTGCTGGCGGCCCGATTTTCCGATGTGCCATATCCTGCCGCATTGGACCTGGCCGGAACGCGTCGGGCAGATCACGCCGGTCCACGTCTTCACCTCCGGCGACGAGGCTGAGCTGTTCCTCAACGGCAGGTCACTCGGACGAAAGAAAAAGATTTTCGACACTCCCGGCCAGGCGATGGATGGTGGGCCTGCTTATCGTATCCGCTGGGACGATATCGTTTATGAACCAGGCGAACTCAAAGTTGTCGCCTTCAAGGACGGTAAGGAATGGGCCACCGATATCATGCATACTGCCGGTGGTGCCTGCCAAATGGATCTCAAGCCCGATCGCGCCACCATAAGCGCTGACGGTCGCGACTTGTCCTTTGTTACTCTGACGATTCAGGATAGCAACGGCATAATGGTACCCAGGGCCAACAATCTGATCCGCTTCCTGGTCAGCGGCCCCGGCGAAATTGTGGCTACTGACAACGGCGATCCCACGAATCTCGTGTCGTTTGCCTCACACGAGCGCGAGGCTTTCAACGGCCTTTGCCTGGTGATCGTTCGTGGAAAGCCGGGGCAGCCGGGAACGATCAGGCTGAAAGCGGAATCCGACTCGCTCGAAAGCGCGACCGTCACTTTGCAAAGTGTCGCGGAAAATGCGAACACCGGCGTCGCACAACACGCGGACAGCGAAGAGGGGCCGAAGGCAAAGCCGGGCGAAAATCCCATTATCTGGGCGGATGTTCCGGATCCCTCCGTCATCCGGGTGGGGGACACTTATTACATGAGCAGCACGACTATGCACATGAATCCCGGCGCTGCCATTATGAAGTCCAAAAATTTAATCAACTGGGAAATCGTTAATTACGCTTATGACATCCTTGCCGATAATGACGTTCTGGCCCTCTGCAACGGACAACAGGCCTACGGCAAAGGATCATGGGCAAGCAGCCTCCGATACCATGATGGCACCTATTACGTGTCGACCTTTTCGTATTCCACCGAGAGAACGCATGTCTATAAGACGAAAGATATTGAGAACGGTCCGTGGACGGAATCAATGTTCAGGCCCCCACTTCATGACATGAGTCTGTTCTTTGAGGATGACGGTCGTGTGTTCATGACCTATGGAAGCGGTGATATCAAGATCATTGAACTGACTTCCGATGCCTCGGCCATCAAGCCGGGCGGCCTCGACCAGGTCATTATTGAAGATGCCAGCCTGGTTGCGGGCCCTAATGTCGGACTAAAGGCTGAAGGCTCGCATCTCTACAAGATTAACGGCAAATATTACATTTTTCTCATCACTTGGCCGAAGGGTGGGATGCGCACGGAATTGGTCTTTCGGTCGGACCACCTGACGGGGCCGTATGTGGGTAAAGTCGCGCTAAGTGATAGAGGTATTGCCCAGGGAGGCATTGTGGAGACGCCCAAAGGTGATTGGTATGCCATGCTGTTTCGGGATTCCGGCGCCGTCGGTCGCATCCCCTGGCTGGTCCCGGTGACATGGGAAGATGGCTGGCCGGTATTCGGAATCTATGGAAACGTTCCCGAGGTTCTGGATATTATGGCGGAACCTCAGGATATTCCCGGAATTGTCGCATCCGATGAATTTAATCGGAGTGCGCAAGACCCTGAGCTTCCATTGGAATGGCAGTGGAATCATAATCCCGACAGTAGCTACTGGTCCATTGGGGAGCGACCCGGATACCTGAGACTGACTAATGGAAGGATCGACACAAGTATCCTTGATACAAAAAACACCCTGACCCAAAGAACATTCGGGCCGGAATGCTCGGCACGTGTTGCAATGGATACAGGCAATATGAAGAACGGAGATGTTGCAGGCCTTGCGGCATTTCAAAAAAACTTCGGATACGTGGGAGTGAAAATGTCCGGAAATACCAAGTCAATCGTTATGGTGAATGCCGGTGGCGGTTCGCCCGTGGAGGTGGCAAGCGTTCCCCTTGACCAGGAAAGAGTCCACCTGAAAGTCACCATGGATTATCGAAACCGAACTGATAAGGCCTATTTCTATTACAGCCTGGACAACATCGAATGGCAGGTGATTGGCAACACCCTTCAAATGTCCTACACACTCCCACACTTTATGGGATATCGCTTCGCGCTATTCAATTACGCCACAGAGTCGGCCGGTGGTTTCGTGGATTTTGATTTCTTCAGGGTCGATAATAACTTGACATTGGTAAAATTGACTTTTGACGATGGTATCCATATATTCGCAAAAAAAGTATAAAACGGCAGTGATATTCAGGCAATAGCCTATTCTATTGCACGTTGTTGTTTTTTCGCTGGCCCGATAACAATGTTGCTGCAGGACAACATCATTTTACAGCGTATAACCCTATATATATCAATTAATTATGTATATTTTGCCTTTGATAAGAATACTGTTTTATATTTTGATGATTCTGGTAAACATTTTAATGACGAACTGCTATTTAAAACTTTTACTGATGATGTATCACTGGGCAAGATAACCTTTTATTTTACAAATAATTACATAAACAGATCATTTACTTATTAACAATTTCCAGTTGCCTGGTATTGTATTTGCTGTTATAAACTAATTCTAAGTTATGGTGACGTATTAGTAAAATATAAGGTTATGAGAAAGAAGCAGAGAGGGATGCAGAGAGAGAAAAGTACCCTATCACCGTCTTCTTCCAAGTTTGAGTTGAATACCAATTATTTTTGCGTAAATTGCGTTTCTGAAGGGCAAACGCATTTCACTGCGCCTTAGCTTATGCGCAACTGGTATCCCTCTCAAAAACAGCTTATATCACTACCGGAACTTCGATTAGCTTGTTGCTTTAGAATTCGTCTTGTGCTTATCAGTTTTTTATTGTGAGTTTGCCAATGAGAACGAAAATAACGCTTTTTATCATCTGCCTGAGTGCTTTTGCCTTTACCCAGACCTATGCGGAAGTCATTAATCTTTCTTTGGATCCTGCCGACTGGAATGATTATGCCGCCAATACAAGTTATTCCAAAACCACAACCCCAGAAGGTAATTTGAGGTTTACCAGCCATGCTTATAGAGGCTCTATGCAAGTCAAGACTGCCTATACATTTAATCTGCAGAATGCCACCCTGCAATATAAATGGCGAATTAACGGTATGGGGACATACTGCTGGACCGGAGCTGCGCCACAGGGGTGGTGGACGCTGGGGAATAATTTAACTACAGGCTGGTCGTGGGCCGGCAGTATAGTGGTAAGCGTTAATACCTGGATATATGCCGAGATGACAGTCCATCCTGATAGAACCTTGAGCTATGATTACAGTTATACAGGTTATGGCCAGGGCGGGATAAATCACGGCTCCTTCGCGCTGAATGATACCCAGTGGGATTCTATGGCTGATACATTTTTCCATAAACTTCTTGCTGATAATTATGGTACCAATGCATATTTTGAATTTGGCGAGATGCAGTTAATCACCCATGATCCGGTCATAAATGACGCCGATATAATATCCCCTGTTACAGACAGTTACTTTGGTCCCACTGATTCGATAACCTTTACCGGCGAGGAACACGGTGATGTTGATCCGGCTTCCTTCGTATGGACTTCCAGCCTGGATGGGGTATTGGGGACGGGGCAAACTGTGGCAACGACACTTTCCATTGGAACTCATACAATATTTCTCGAATACGATGACACCGAAGGTGGAACCGGCCAGAGGAGCATTACGGTCCATATTATCACCGATCCTTTAATAGACGATATCCCTGACGCTACGATCTCAAGTACGAATCCCTATACCGGGCCGTTGCCCTCTGTATCCCTCGAGAGCGAGCCTATTAGCTGGTCGCTGATTGACGCCCCGGCGGGGATGACAATCGATGCTGCCACAGGCGTAGTGTCCTGGCCTGCGCCCCAGACTGCCGGGAGTCCCCACACCGTAACCATTCAAGCTGATAATCCTGTCGGCTTTGATGATGAAAGCTGGCAACTCGACGTGATGGATCCCCCTGTTATTGCTCCGGTCCCTGACGAGACGATTACCGAATATCTCACCTATTCCGGAGCGACTCCCGATCTGGAACAGGGAACACCTCCGGTAACGTGGTCACTGGTGCAGGGACCTGCAGGAATGAGCATTGACTCCAACACCGGAGTTGTATCCTGGTCCAACGCTGAACCTGCCTTTGCGCCCTACACGATTACTATCAGGGCAACCAACGCTGTGGATAGCGGTAACCAGACCTGGCAATTAACCGTCCTTAGCCCGCCGGTTATTAATACTATCGCTGACGATTCAGCTAAGCTTGGTCAGTCTTACACAGGACCTGTGCCGACTCTGATTAAAGGAACACCGCCAGTGACCTGGTCACTTGAAGAGGCGCCATTGGGCATGACAATTGACTCGTCAACCGGTGTGGTTTCCTGGCCGAATCCCATAGCTGATGCCAGTCCGTATTTAATCACGATCCAGGCATCAAACCTATACGGAACAAGCCAGCAAAGCTTTAATCTTACGGTAATTATCCCCCCAGTTATTAATGCAGTTGATGATTCTTCAGTAATCGAAGCTGATACTTATACACAACAGATGACCCTCGCCGAAGGTACTGAGCCCGTTCAGTGGGTATTAACCTCAGCGCCGGCCGGCATGTTCATAAGCGCTGCCGGGCTGGTATCCTGGCCCGGCATCCCGGCCGTAGTCGGTCCCCACACCGTCACCGTCCAGGCGAGCAACTCGGCAGGTCTCGACACAAAGACCTGGCAACTAACAGTACTCACCATCCCCGAAGTTGCCCCAATCGGTGATATATCCATTATTGAAGGAGACTTTTACACCGGAGAGACACCGACACTTTTAAAGGGAACTGCTCCGGTAACCTGGTCGGTTGTTTCGGGTCCATCCGGGATGACCATTGATTCGGATAACGGAGTAGTCTCCTGGGTTAATTCAAGCGCCGAGTCATCGCCTTATACAATTACCATCCGTGCTACCAATGCACAGGGTTTTGACGACGAAAGCTGGCAGCTTAATGTAATAAGACCACCAGTGGTCAGTGAGATTGAAGACGATTGGGTGGCTGAAGGATTTACGTACACGGGACCGATACCAACACTTGATGACGGTACACTACCGGTGAACTGGTCGTTGACGGCCGGTCCGTCGGGAATGACCATTAACAGCACAACAGGAGTTGTAAGCTGGCTCAATGCCTCCAGTGTAGGAGTTCATACTGTAACTATAAAGGCAGACAATTTAGCGGGCTTTGATGAAGAAAGCTGGCAGGTTGAGGTATTGGCTATTCCAGAGATCGGTTTTATAGCTGATGATTCGGTTCTTGAAAATACCACCTACACGGGTCCTGTTCCGGCGCTACTGAAAGGAGCGATTCCGGTTAGCTGGTCGCTCGTGGCAGGACCAGCGGATATGACTATTGACGCAGGTACGGGTGTAGTATCCTGGCCTGATGCGGCGCCCTCCTTTACGCCATACCCAATTACAATAAGGGCGACAAATGTTGCCGGGAGCGATGATGAAACCTGGCAACTTTCGGTATTAAGCATTCCTGAAATCGCCGAGATACCCAATACCACCGTTGTGCTTGGTACTCCATACTCAGCCCAACCGACCCTTATAAAAGGCGTTCCAGAGGTGACCTGGGGCCTGGATGCCGCACCCACAGGCATGTCCATCGACCCGGCCACCGGAATTGTCTCCTGGGCCAATCCCACTCCGGAAGGCAGTATCAATACCATCACCATTTCCGCAACCAACTCCCAGGGGACCGACAGTCAAACCTGGCAGTTGAAAGTTATGCTGCCACCGCTGATCGATCCCCTTGCTGACGATACGGTTCACGAAGGCAGTTCATACTCGCTGAATCCGTCATTGAATCAGGGTACTTCTCCGGTAACCTGGTCTCTGGTTTCGGTGCCGTTGGGTGTTTCGGTTGATCCGGCTACCGGTGTTGTTTCATGGCCCCATGTCAGCGGATATAACGCGCCTCACCAGATTACATTGCGTGCTGCCAACGACGTAGGGAGTGACCAGAAAACCTGGCTGCTTCACGTCCTCAGGCCGCCGATAATAATGCCTATAAACGATACGTCAGTAGCTGAAGGCGCTTCCTATACGTGGCCAACACCATCGCTCTACCAGGGCGATGAACCCATTGCCTACACACTGGTAACTGCTCCGGGGGGGATGACGATTGATCCGGCTACAGGCGTAGTTTCATGGGGGGCGGCTTTAGCCGGGCCTAATCCATATACTATTACTATAGCAGCCGAAAATGTTGTCGGCTCTGATACTGAAAGCTGGTTGTTAACGGTTATTGTACCCCCGGTCATCGATCCCATTGCCGATGCAATAGCCGCCGGTAATACGCACTTTACCAGTGCCCAGCCAACATTATCTCAGGGACAGGCGGTAAGCTGGGCGTTGGAAAGCGGCCCGGCCGGTATGACTATCAACTCTTACACTGGCGTGGTTAATTGGCCTGATCCAGTAACGAACGCAAGTGCTTACAATATCTCTGTGCGGGCAACAAATATTGCCAGCAGCGACGTCGCTTCCTGGCAGTTGACCGTTATGGATAGTCCCATTATTGCCGAGATGGCTGATGACACGGCTGGCGAAATGGTTCCTTATACGAGCCCGGCTCCTGTACTATTACAGGGAGATGGAACTGTTACCTGGTCATTAATTCAAGGCCCGCCCCAGGTTACTATCGACCCTGCCACCGGTGTGGCCAGTTGGCCTAATCCAACCGTGGCGGGCATTCCTCATTTGATTACGGTAAGAGCAGAAAATATCGTTGGCAGTGACGATGAATCCTGGTTGGTGACGGTACCGATAAGTTACACCGCCACCGTTGCCACGGATATTGACGTCGAACCGATGGGAACTACCATTGAGCTTTATGGTCAGGCGAATTGGTTATCCTCCGGCGTACCGGCACCGAATGTCCCCGTGCAAATTGCCATCGAGCTTCGAGGGATGACCAGAATTATAAACACCATCACCGACGCTGCCGGAAATTTCACCGAACAATTTGTGCCGCTGCCTCAGGAGGCCGGTGTCTATTCTGTCGGCGCTGACCATCCATTTGGATCAAACGATGTTTTTGATGATCAGTTCACTCTGTTTGGCATGCGTTCTGAGCCGTCAAGGGTCAATTTGCAGCTCCTGGTCGAAAAATCCGAAACGGGGAGCTTCCAGCTTGTTAATCTGGGCGATACGCTGCTGACCGGCATTAGCGCCGAGGTAACTGATAGTCCGGACACTATTGATTTGCAAATCAATGTGCCAGAGGAGATTGATCCCCAGGCGTCCGCAGAAGTTAGTTATTCAATTACGGCGCTTGATTCTTCGGTTACCAGTGCAATAATACAAATCGAACTCACCAGCGCCGAGGGTGCAACGGCGGCATTTACTATGAACATTGGAGTTACGCCGCTGACACCGGAGCTTAAGGTATATCCGGAATCGCTCAGCGCGGGGATGATTCGTGGTGGACAGCAGACGGTACAGTTCGAGGTGTTCAATACCGGTGCTGCGGGGACTCCGGAACTCACTGTATTAATCCCCGAGGCTCCGTGGCTTCAGATGACAAATCCGGAAGTAATCGGTGTGCTCGAACCAAATGATGTTATAGTGGTAACTCTGGAACTTACTCCGGCTGATAATTTGGCGCTGGGTCCCTATTTCGGTTCGATTATCGTTTACGGAACCGCGATGAGCCAGATTATACCATTTGAGTTTAATTGTGCCAGTGACTATGTGGGTGACCTGCAAATAACCGCCGTAGATGAGTTCACCTATTTCGCTGACGGAGCCCCGAATATTGACGATGCGACGGTTACACTTACGGATATCATTGCCGATACGGTGATAGTTTCAAACATGCCGATGCCTTCCGGAGTTCTGCTGCTGGAGGATATGCCTGAAACCTATTACACACTGGAAGTGAACGCGCCTGATCATACCGGCTTCGACGCAACCGTTTATGTCGCACCCGGGGTAACCAGCCGGGTCACGGCATTTCTCTCCCGGCAGGTTGTAAAATACGTCTGGACCGTTGTGCCCACCCAGGTACAAGATGAATATATCGTAACTTTAACCACGCAATATGAAACAAACGTTCCGGCGCCAGTGGTTACGGTCGAACCGGCCAAGGTTGATTTTGGCGATATGGAAGATGGTTCTATGCAGGTGGACTTTACCATAACCAACCACGGCCTGGTCGCGGCAGAGGACTTCCATCTGGAATTCGATGATAGTGACCGTTATGAAGTTGTCATGCTAACCGACTACAATGGAACGGTTGCCCCCGGTGTAACCTTGACAATCCCGGTTCGGATAACCGATCTGAATTATACGTCACCTGAATCGCTTGTTATGCTGGACCCGTCGGACAACGGTCAGGAAAGCTGTGAACGTCTGTTAGGGGGCGGGTTCTACCGCGTGGTCTGCGGCGACGATGGCAAATGGAAACACATACCCATTACCATGGCAAACTGGTCGTGTTCGGTTGTCGAGACTATTGTTACTATTATGGCATCCGAAGAGCCACCGGATTATGATCCTGAATATGATTACAAATCCGAAAGTAAACCGTATGTAAGACCGCAGGAATCCGGCAGCGGGAAAACGACGGTCAGTACGACCAATTCCCCTGTCCGCGGTGGTGTTGTGGTGATCGAAGGTAATGGCGGCAATCACGCCGATCGCGGCGTGGGAACCAACCAGAGGCGTCCTTACGTAACACATACTACGATACAGATCAGCGAGGATCAGGGAGGAGGTTGTGACCCCTGCCCGCGGAAAAGGGCTGAAGCCGTAGTCGATTGTGCCGCCAGTTTCGTGCTGGGCTGTCCCTTGGGAGTTCTCAAAGGCCTTATAGACACGATTACCAATTGCACTAGTGAAACAACCTCGTCCTATCGATGTATATTAACCGGCGTTAGTGCCGTGGTGGGCGGTGTTGCCGGTTGTATAGAGCAGCTTTCACCCTTCGGTATTGGATGGAACATCGCCATGTGCATAGAGGGAATTGCCAATGCCTGTGAAGGGGTAACCGCAAGCCAATACGAGGAGGCGGCGTTGGGTGAATATATAGAGCTGACAGGTGCGCCCATCGTTGGTGGTTTGACGGACTCCGAGTTGGATCTGCAATTCCTTATGGAGCAGAACCAGAGACTTATGGATGTTATGGAAGCCGTTACTGAACTGTTGGGTGATCCAATATGGTTCACTGGTTTTCCCGGCGAAGAACAACTCCTGAGTGACTGGATGGAAGCATACTTAAGTGCCATGGAAGAAAGCAGCGATGGTCAGGAAAACATCACACTCGCTGAACGTGGTGTTCTTATGAGTATGCCACTACCCAGCCAGATAACCGTCGATGATGTCAACGCCGCATGCGACCGTTGGAATCGAACGCTGAATTACTGGCAGGCCGGAATCTTCAAAACCGAACACGTCCATCCTGGTGACGATACGAACTTCATCGACCTGGATGTGTGGAATCAGAAATGGCAGGCTGCCTCGGATGCCCTGGGCGCTTCAGTTAATGACGGCTTTGAAGATATTTTCAGTGGTGTCCAGGCCGGCCTGGAGCGAATGCAAGAGTTCGACCCAGGACAGGAAGGTGTTTGTGCGAAAGTTAACCTAGAAATCAAACAATCCGCCGTCATAACTCGCTCAGCCTTCAAAGCCACACTCAGCATGGACAACATCGGACCCGATAGTCTTGACAACATGAGCGTAATTCTGGAGATAACCGATCAGTTTGGCAATCTGACAAACGATTTGTTCGGGGTTTACCCGCCAACGCTCTCTGGTATTTCAGATCTCAGTGGTACCGGCACACTCGCTCCATCAAGCTCCATGCGGGCCGAGTGGATTATTGTGCCCACTTCAGATGCTGCTCCAATCGAGCCTGTAAAGTATCTGGTGGGAGGCCGGATCATCTACCTGACCAACGGTTTGGATGTTAACATCCCACTCACGCCGGATATTATTACCGTAAAGCCAGACGCCAAATTGCACTTAAAATACTTCCACGAACACCTGGTGTACGCCGATGACCCATTCACCCCCGACGTGGTTGAGCCTTCGATACCATTCTCGCTGGGACTTATGATGACAAACTCAGGGGCGGGGACGGCATACAATGTCTCGATAAGCTCGGCTCAACCGCAGATCATCAGGCACGAGCAGGACAAAGATATACTTGTGGACTTCAGATTACTCGGCGCCCAGATCGGATCACAATCTATCACTCCGTCGCTTGGGGTAAATCTGGGGCATCTTCAGCCCGGACAGACGCGCCTCGCCCGGTGGGTTATGGAATCATCACTTCAGGGCGAGTTCACCTCGTACAATGCTTCCTTTGAGCACGTGGACACATTAGGAGATCCGCGGCTTTCACTTATGGAAAGTGTTGAAGTGCACGAGCTTATTCATGCAGTCAGAGACGATTGCCCCGAAAACGATCAAATAATTGATTTCCTGGTGAACGATGAACCGGACCCCAATTCGCTGCCGGATACATTATATCTTAGCGATGGCACGAAATTTTCAGTCACAGCGATAACCGATGTAAATCTTAACGAGTTGGCTTCGGAAGAGGACCTTAAGGTTGAAATATCCGTGCCTACGGTACCGGATGGTTATATCTATCTCCGGATTCCTGATCTGGGGGCTGGGCAGTTACAATTGGAATCGGTTATCCGATCTGACGGAAAAGCGATAAGAATAGATGACAATGCCTGGCTTACCGATCGGATCATCCACGAACTGGGCGAAGAACCTTACCGGGAAACATTATTACATATATTCGATTGCAACAGTACCGGATTATATACTATAACATATACAACCGTCGTGCAGCCATTGGTTGTTAACGATATATACCTGATGACAGATCCGGTTTCTACCATTGAAGTGACATTCTCAGTACCCGTGGATGAAACTACCTTTGACTGGCACGATTTGACCCTGACCCGCAGTGGTGGAGAAAATCTTATCTATCAGCCGCCGGCTATCAGAAAAGTATCTGAAACGATTTATCGAATAAGCGGGCTGGCACTGCTGACCGCGACTGAAGGGGTATATGAGTTAACGATTGATTTGAACGGTATTTTAGACATGGATGGTAAAAGCGGCAGCGGTATTAAATCGACCAGCTGGTTCCGTGACGAAACACCCTGGGATGTGAACAAGGATGATTGTGTTAATTTGGATGATTTTACGGCCATTTCAGCCTATTGGCAGATGAACGGCTGCATATCCCCGCTTTGGTGTGAGGGTGCGGATGTTAATAAAGATGGTCAAGTGGACTTTTATGACATGACAAAAATTATTGAATATTGGCTTGATATGTGTAATTAAATAGTTTGAAATATTATATTATAGCACTGAAATTCTATAAAAAGGAAAGAGAGAATAGGGAGAGAGATGCAGAAGTTATTGTCCTTTTATATTTGTCTGACTGTGTTATGGCTCGGGAGCTCGTTGGCTCACGCTGATGATGTTACGTTCAATGACCGGGCATTAATGGCCCTTGATTTTCATAGTGCTGAGGGATTCACCCCCCAAGTAACTGCGAAATGGGATATTGCAGAACCCGGAGTGCAATTTGATATACGTTTCCCAGGCAAGAGTGGTCTTGATTCCCAAATGCTTTATGCTTCATCCCTATTCGGTGGAGCAGGCTCTTTGGTGCCAATCGACATCAGTTCTTATGATAATTTTCAATTGAATTTTACGTATGATTCCATCACCGACGTTGATCCTGAAGATGCAGAGAACATGCAGCTTTGGGTATCACCCTTTGTTAATGATGGTGAACACTGGAAATATTTTTCTCCGGAATTAATAGGAATAGCACCGGGACAGGAAAATAGCATACTTGCGTCGATGGATATCAGTCAACTGGCTGGAATGAGTCAGCCGGGAGACAATATTCTTGAAATTGGCTTTGAAATTCATATGGATTATCCTGATGCCTGGGATATATCCGGTAATACTGTTTCCCTTATCATCGCCCCCGCCGAGGGAGCTGTTCCTGTTCCTGAACCAACGGCTTTAACCATTCTTGCTCTGGGGGGATTGTCATTACTCCGCCGACAAAAAACATCAACCGAAGTTTGCATTTCCAAACTCCCCGAGTAGGGCTCGAACTTACAACCGTACTCAAAGACAAAAAGCTTATACCGGTTACCTTCAAACCCCTGTCGGATAATTATGCCGGAGGCATTTTTGATCTTCGCATAGTAGAAGCTACGGGACAAAGAAGGGTGTATTCAATTTGCTCCGGCGAGCCATTGCTGGGCTAAAGCGGCCAGGTCCAATAGGTTGACGATACAATCGCCGGTTACATCTTCGGCCGGGCATACACATTCTGTTCGCACTACCGTAGCATTGACATAGAAGTCTTTTATAACGGTTCCCTGACCATTACAGGCGGTGATGCTGTCGATACTGTGTCCGTAGGTACCGCTTAAGTCCTGCCACAGCAGCAAGGTACCGTTGCCGCGGATATCGAATGTTCCATAAGGTGAAATAAAAGACAGATCCTCGGCATAGATAATGCCGTCGTTGAGCTGGATATGTCCGTTGAGCATTCCGAAAGTACCTGTAATATTTATCGTACCGCCGTTCATTTCCATCGTCCCATAGCCGCCCTGGTCTCCCAGATCGAGATCCCCGCCTACAGACAACCAGCCGCCCTGCATCTTTAAGTGACCAAACCCACGAGGGCTGATATAATAGCCAACCGTCAGGTTCCCATCAATCGTCACCTGATCGTGAATCTCCAGCGTACCCGTAGCCGAGTAGTTACCCAGTATGGTATCGCCGTAAACATGCAAAGAACCCCCAGGATACACTTTTACTTCAGCTAAATAGTCAAACTGAGAGATAATCAATGATCCGGCCGAGGCATAACAGCCGGCACCGATCCGAGCCGCACCTTCATCGGTAGCATTAATTAGCGCGGTATCGGTCGAGGTGGGTGGGCCGTCGTTAAACCACCAGTTTGCGGAATTGCACCAGTTTAGATCACTATCGACAGGAGGATCCCAGGTACTGGCAAGGCTGATTGAAAAAAACAGACCAAAACAGACAACGACAGAAAAAAACTTAATAGAATACGAGTTCATCGCCACTCTCCTATCTGGATTAACCTTTTGTTGAGGGTTAAAAAGCCACTTAGTATTTAAACGATTATAATATAGTTTTTACCGGATAACATCAATCATTTTATTAAAAAAACCAATGGCAGGATTTATGCTATAAGTGCTTTTCAAGCAACCAGCTAGAAATATGTAGTAAATCTCTTCACCCCTAATTTCATTGACTTTTAAGGTGATTTCAGGTATAATTCAAGTCGAAATTTGGTAGAAGAAACAAGCTGCCTGTAACGGTTAGATAAAATATAATTATTGGAATGCACTATGATCAGTATAAAAAAACAAAATCATCGATTAAAACGGTGCGGATTTCGACGGCAGTCTTCAAGTAGACTTTGAGGATTTTTACAGCCTGGCGGGCAATTGGCTGAAATAGAAGAATAGAAAGGCAAGGAATGAAAGCAGCAGGACACATGATAGAAAAGCAATCGCTTATTATCGTATGTGTGTTTTCACTGCTGATGCAGGTCTCGACTTCGCAGGCTGAAACTGTGGTTACCGCTGTTCAGGGTAAATGCGTATGCATGGACCTGGCCGACCCGTGCACGGCAGATACCGTTCAGACAGACGCAAGGCTGAGAACCCGCAGTTCAGACAACACCAACTATAAATCGTGGTTGCAGTTTGACCTCAACGCCGTTTATGCAGCCCATCCGGATATGAAAGGCCAGATCCAAAGTGCGATGCTGACATTCACGGGAACGGCAGATAATACCCAACCCAAACTATACGTAGTCAACGGCCTGAACGATGCGGCAGGTATGGAGAATTGGAATCCGGCTACTCTGACATGGAACAATGCGCCCGGTAACAACATTGCAGACTCAACCCTCGATCCATCTGTAACAACGGCCAACCTGTACACCGGTACGATTCAACCGGGGGATGGAGTTACGGATAGTCGCAGCACGTCCGGGCTGGTATCGTTTCTTAATACGGATAGTGACGGGCTTGTTACTTTTATTATGACACCCGGCTGGACAACGTATTTTTACAATGCCGGTTCGAACCATCCGCCTACGCTGACGCTCTCGATGATTCCCGGAGCCTATTACAAGACTTATTTTGTCGCCCCGGACGGAAATGACACCACCGGAGATGGTTCTATAGGTTCTCCCTACCAGACGATAGGCAAGGCCGTGGGAGAGGTTTCGGAAGGCGATACAATTTATCTTCGTGGGGGTACACACAACTACGCAGAGGCGATTACCATTTCAAGTTCAATAAACGGAGCACCGGATGCCCCCATAACCATGCAGAATTACCAGGACGAGCCGGTCATTCTGGATTTCTCGGGACAGCCCTATGAGAGTGGTTACCCGGGAATAAGGCTGAACGGGGATTACTGGCATTTTAAAGGATTTACGGTTCAACACACAGACTCGACCGCGATAAATGTTACCGGCTCACATAATATCCTGGAACGACTGGTTACGGTGGATAACGGAGATACGGGACTTAATTTATACGCTCCGGCATCATACAATCAGGTGATAAACTGCGATTCTTCTTTCAATTACGACCCGGAGGAAAACGGTCAGGATGCTGATGGTTTCGGGGCCAAAGGTCCCACCGGCGGAGAAACCAGTCTTGGCCCCGGTAATGTATTCCGCAGCTGCCGGTCATGGAACAACTCTGATGACGGCTTTGATTTCTGGTGGGCCGGCAATGGCGTTCGAGTTGAGAACTGCCGGGCATGGAGCAACGGCGAGAATGTCTGGGGCGACCCGGATTTTACCGGCAATGGCAATGGTTTTAAACTGGGCCAGGGCGGCGGCGAACATGTATTAATTCGATGCCTGGCGTATAACCAGTCTAATAAAGGATTTGACCTGAACCGGTCCACAACAGATGCAACAGGAGTTACCCTTTATCATTGTACCGGCGTGCAGAACCTGGCGGACAATTTTAGATTCCTTAATCCCACTACCGGTGCGGTGCATGTGTTGCGCAATAATGTTTCATATGGGGGTACAGAAACGATTGGGACTCTGATTGTCAATTCGCATAATACCTGGAATACCGGTTTTTCGGTCAGTGCTTCGGACTTTGCGAGTCTTGATGCTAACGGACTTGACGGGCCGCGCGCGCCGGACGGCGGACTGCCAAAGCTGAGTTTCATGCGCCCTTTCACGGGTAGTGCTTTGATTGATGTCGGAATGGATGTGGGATTGGACTATGAAGAGGCCGGGCCTGATTTGGGAGCGTATGAATGGCTCGCCGGCGATTGTGCAGCCGATGGTGTCATTGATGCCGTGGACCTGGAGTGTCTGGCAATGAACTGGCTGTTAACAGAATGTGGTGTTTGTGACGGAGCCGATTTTGACGGCAACACCGATGTAAATTTGAATGATTTTGTGAGTTTGGCCCATAACTGGCTGAAAGCCATTGAATGATATTGTTGCTTTTGTTTTTTAAGACAGTCATCCCTCTCATCTGGCCTTTCAAAGCGTTAAAACACTCCCCCATGTTTTGTACACTCTGTTCTTTTTGCTCTCTTTTCATTTATCTTCGACATGCTTAATGGGTTGCTCAGCTTTGGAAAAATCTGAATTCTCAATTTTTAATCCCTCGTTTTGTTTGCCCTGTACACGCACAGCGGCCTCCACGCCGTCAGCGATCTGGAAATTGTCAACCATAACGCGCTGGGTATTATAAACATGTAACGCGGGACCTTCCCTATTGATGATTTCGACATTTCTGAGTTCGATGTCGCGCGCGTCCATGCAGATCATTCCGTATCTGGCGGTGAGGGAAACATTTTCGAGCAGGATGTTCTGGGTAAACATCTCAGGAAGGCCGGCCATTATCACCGCATACTCGGCGCCGCGGCAGATGATGTCACGGATCGAGATGTTCTGGAAACGCGGGGTGGTTTCGGTAACGGCAGGAACCTGGGCGTCTGCAGACCGGGTGATCATGCCATGCTCGTCGATGGGCAACCCTGCCTGGTAATACAGGTCAAACAGGATGGCCTGCTCCCTGATATCGACCATGTCAATGTTCTTGATATCGATATTGGTTACCAGGCCACCGCGATCGCGCGCACTCTTGAATCGGATACCCACATCAGTGCCAAGGAAAAGGCAGTCACGCACACGAATATGGTTCATCCCGCCCACTTCTTCACTGCCGATCACAAATCCACCATGGCCGTGATAGACTACACAGTCCTTGATCAGCACATTTTCCAGCGGTTTGCCGCGATTGGATTTCATACATATGGCATCATCACCGACATCGACCCGGGCTCCGATGATCTGTACGTTTTTGCACGAGTGGAGATCGATGCCGTCGCCATTTTGTGCGTACCAGAAATTCAACACATTCACATTTCGGATGGTCAGGTTTTCGCAATCCGAGAGGTCCAACGCGAATGAAGGTGAGTTACGGAACGTGGCGTCCTCGATGAGGACGCGCTTGCAGTCGTCGAGCCGTACCAGGCGGGGGCGTTTGATGTTGATATGATCCTGTGACGGCCACCAGATGGAATCGTTGTTGGTGAGTACTCTACTGCTCTCGAGCAAAGCGTTCCATTGACGTTCGGTCATCTTGAATTTCTTGACCGGGCGCCAGGCGTCGCCGGAACCTTCGAAGATGCCCTGGCCGCTGATGACGACATTCTCCAGATCCTTGCCCGTGATCAGGCCGTTTCTATCGGGATAGAGATTAAAATCGCCGGAGAAAACAACCAGTGCTCCCTGTTCGAGATGCAGGTCGATGTTGCTTTTGAGGCTGATCGGACCGGTCATCCACATGCCGGACGGGATAATAACACGCCCGCCCCCTTTAGCGGCCAGGTCGTCAATGGCTTTCTGGATGGCTGTGTGGTTGAGTGTCTTGCCGTCAGAGACAGCTCCATAATCAACGATACTCACACTGGTAGCGGGGATGGCGGGGAGATTGACTTGCGGCAATTCGAAATCAGCCGAGCCAGCGGCTTTTATAGAGGCATTGAAGCCCTGAATCCAAAGCAGGATCATGACAATAAAGATGGTGTGATGATTTATTCTCATCTTGTCGTCCCTTTCCTTGTTTTACTCAATAGTTCGTAGTTTTTTGTATCAAAAGACTTATGTAAAATCAATTTTAAAACTGTAAACGTTCGGTCGTCTAAAACATTTTTACATACTCTAATATATAGGAGATTCTCTCGCTTCCATCAAATGCAATCATGCAACTTCCTCATTCTATGAGATCCGAAGCTTTAATCTAAGTCTATCTTAGGCGAAATTTTTGTTGATTTCGCGCAAAACAGGTCTGTTCTTAGGTAAAAACAAAACTGGGTTTTGAGCAACTCACTAACCACCGGCTGATAAGCGATAATGATAAATCTATTGTTTTTAGTATCTTAGCAGGATTCGCAATTTTCGCAACTGTTATTATTCCTTTGCGTTTTTTTTCCCATTATCGCGGTATATGAAACGCAAAACGGTATATAACGGTATTAGTTTTTACGTTTTTTTTAAGTGTTTCAAACATATTTTTTTCCATCTTGCCCTTGCTGCTTTTTTGCTTGAACCTTTTGGCATATTTTGTATAATATCTTAAGATGTTTGACAGTACCCAGTTAAAGAGAACCTGTCTCAAAACCTATGGAAAACTGCGTATATATATATTGATAACCCCAAAATAAGGGATTGGGGGATGGCTTATAATAAAACGACTTTCTTAACTTGTCAATGAACAAATGGGGGGCCATTTGTCAAACTGACCCACGAGCGAGGTATTCGCCGAGCAGATACGGCCGTAATGTTTGATACTCTTGTAATTATGATAAATCGCTAGGGTGTTGGTTACCAAAAAACGTGCAAACATTAACCACGTTGTTTCTGCTACAACCGTGGAGGAAGGCAGACACAGCCGAAGCAGACGGCTGGAAAACTAAAGGTGTCGTAAAATGATGTTCTTAAACAAAAACCTCACACCCTCCGTCTGTCCCAAAACAGACATGACCATTAAACCCCAAAACAGTTTTCGCTGGCTGAGATGGCTGTTTCCGATTACGGGATTATTGGCATTACTATGGTTTTTAATACGCGTCATCCCCAAGCCGTCGCGTGCGACATATCCGTGTCAGCGGGCGGCATTTCCTTTGGCATCGGCTTTTGTCATCTGGTTAGTGGGTCTGGTCGGTTCAGCAGCAGCTTATCGCAAGGCAAAACGTCTGCGTGTGCAGGGGCGCTATATTCTGGCGGCAACCTTTATCGCCGTCAGTGTCGTATGTATCTGGGCGGCTATGAACAGCACGGACCAAAAGGTAACCTATGCCCATGAGCCCATTGTTCCCAATAGTCCGTTGGGTGAAGCGAAGGGAATTTTTCCTGGACGAGTCGCATGGATTCATGATCCCGACGCCACGAGCTGGCAGGGTTCGGACGGCGACACGACCGGTCCGTTCTGGCATGAGAACGTCTGCACGGACCAGACGGTCGTTAATGAGATGATCTCCGAGGCGCTGCAGGCTTTGACCGGCAGGAGCACAGACGCCCAGGCGTGGGACGCCCTATTTAAAGACTTCAACCAGCAGATGGGCAGAGGTTATGTCGGTTACACACCTGGTGAAAAAATCGCCATAAAAGTGAATTTTGTTTTGATGTATTCCAATCCCTCGAATGGTGAGAAATCTTCTTTCCTGCTCGACCAGATAGATAACTCGCCTCAACTGGCGATAGCCCTTCTCACCCAGCTAATCGACGTCGCAGGCGTCAGCCCCGGTGATATAAGCATCGGCGATCCTTTGATGATTATGCCCAATCACTGGTATGATATGGTCAATGCCGAATGTCCCGGCGTGGTCTATTTGACAAAACAAGGCTATCCTCTATATGGCAGGACGGAGGTTTCACTCGACTACAGCGCTGCCTTTTACTGGAGCGACCCGATTACTTCGCGTGTGGAAGGCAAGACTCAGGATTATATCCCGGCGCATTTTTCTCAATCGGATTACTTTATAAACTTCCCGGTTCTTAAAAGCCATAACGACGCCGGAGTGACACTTTCCGGCAAAAACCATTTCGGTTCTTTGATGAGGGTTCCCACCGCCTCCGGCTACTACAATATGCACTATACAAGGGCGACCGAAACACCCGGCATGGGTTACTACCGGGCGATTGTTGACTTGCTGGGGCATCCAAAACTCGGAGGCAAGACCATGCTGACCCTGATTGACGGCCTCTACTCCGGTCGAAGCTGGGATTCTCACCCCATCCGATGGGACATGGCCCCCTTCAGCGGCGACTGGCCGAGCAGTATCTTTCTTTCCCAGGATCCCGTGGCCGCCGATTCCGTGGCCTTCGATTTTATGGACCATGAATGGGATGCCGGTCCCTCGGACATTAACGGATACCCGCAGAAGTCCGGGACAGAAGATTATTTGCACGAAGCGGCTCTTATTCCCTACCCGGATTCCGGGACCAATTATGACCCCAGCCACGATGGGGGGCTAACAGAAAGCTTAGGTGTGCATGAACATTGGAACAACGCGACTGACAGACAATACAGCCGAAACCTCGACCCGGCGGGCGGAACAGGTATCGAACTGGTAACCGAACCAAGCGTAGTGGGGGATTTTTATAGAGACGGGGTTGTTGACTTTGAAGATTTTGCCGTTTTTGCGGCGGCGTGGAGAAGTGAGCCCGGTGATGATAATTGGAACTCCGCTTGTGACATATCGACGCCCATCGACGGTATAATCGACGAACTCGACCTGATGGTATTCTGTGAAAACTGGCTGAACGTTTTTGTCACCTGCCTGGTTCAGCCTGAAGCAACGCTGGAGGAGGTTTACTCTGCATCCGGCATTTTTTTTGAGGGGCCTACCTGGGACCCGGCCAGCAATAAGCTTTATTTTTCGAGAAGAACCGGAACCTATCAAATCTTACGGCTCGACGCACCCGGCAGCGTAACCGTCTGGATGGATAACTCACCGGAAACAAACGGGACGTTTCTGTCTCTGGAAGGCCGACTGCTTACCGCCGACGAAAGTACCAGGGAGATATCGAGTCATCGTATCGATGCCGGCGGTCCAGGTGATTCTCAGGTACTGGCTGATTGGACGGACGGATTTACCAAAAAACCCAATGACCTCTGCCAGTTGGCCAATGAAAATATTTACTTCACCACTCCCGACTGGGGCGATATTCCCAGCAACCAGGGAGTATATCTGCTCGAACCCGACGGTACGGTAACCCTGGTGAAAAACGGCCTGTATCAGCCAAACGGCGTTATCTCTTCTCTCGACGGAACTAAACTGTATGTTGCCGAAAGCAGCCACGGAGGTAATCCCAGCAGAGAACAATGGTGGGTTTTCAACATTAATCCCGACGGCACCCTGGACGCCGGCTCGGTGTTTTTCAAACCGACAAGTCCGCCAAATCCCAGTAATTGCCCTGACGGTATGACCATTGATCAACTGGGCAATTTATACTTCAGCGGTCTGGGGGGGGTCTGGATTGTCTCCCCGCAAGGTGAACTGCTCGAGTTTATTTCTGTTCCACAGTCAATCTCTAATGTGACCTTCGGCGGGCCGGACGGTAAAACACTGTATATGACCTGCCAGGACAAAGTATATAGTCTGGCCATGTGCGTCCGTGGAGGCAGACCTTAAGAAATCTCTCGGCAAGTACGTTGTACTCCCCTGCGATCCATGTCCACTATCGAATTATGGATTTTTCGTGTATATTCTCGAAGATTCACCACAGTAAAGGGGAATCTTGACTGTACACGTAGATTTAGGTAAGATTATGGAACCTGAAAGGGAAAAATCATGATACCCTTAGTTAATAAGAAGATTAGCAATGAGAAAGACAGGCATACATGCTATAACCTGCTTCTGGGCGCTTGGCTTGCTGACCTCAACGGCCCAATCAGAATTGGCCGCTATTGGACTCTATCGCTTGTTTGAAACCCGTATTGAGAATGAAAAGCCCTATACCAACAAGTTCGCTGATGTTGATTTGAAGGTCTCCTATATAGCGCCCTCCGGCAGAGAATGGAATTTCCCGGGATTCTTCGACGGGGACGGCCGGGGAGGCGGCGATTCTCGCACCGGTAACATCTGGAAGCTTCGTTTCATGCCTGATGAACCGGGCACCTGGTCCTATGTCTATCAGTGGAGTGATAACACGCCCGGCGGGCGGGGATCATTTACATGTGTCAAAGACGGCGCAGGCAAGGGCATTCTGCGGGCTTATGAAAAAAATCCTCACTGGTTTGCCTATAATGGCACGGAGCCGGTATGGCTCAAGTCGTATTATGAAACCGGTCACGGGGTAATCGCCCAGGATTTCGATTGGGTAGTAGAACATGTTTACGGTGAGTTTATTGCACATGGTTACAACCACCTGCAGGTGAATTGGCTACTATCCCTGTGTTGCTTCAAGCAGTATTATCTGGATGGCCCGGAACCGGAAACATTTGATCTGACACTCTACGAAGAAGGCAAACCCTCGAGCACCATGAATCTAAACGTGTGGCATCTGATGGAGCGACATCTGGGCTTTCTCAACGATCACGATATCGGCGTACACATGTTCCTGGGTTTTGACGGCGGTAGAAACGAAGGGCCTGCCTGGGATAAGCTTGACGAGCAGGAAAAGGATTTTTACGTGCGCTATGTAGTCTCACGCCTGGCGCCGTATGCCAATATCGCGGGTTGGAACTTCGTGTGGGAAGTTGACGGTCACCGTGAGGATTATGAATTGGGCCTGGCGCGCCTGCTTAAGAAATATGACGTCTTCGAGCATCTGCGCACCTATGAAGACGAGTTCCCGCGTGAAAATGAATATCATCGTCCTGAGTATACGTTTGCCGCGATAGAGAACCACGGAATCGCGGCGCCTACCAAGGATCTGGAGCGTCACTATTGGAAGGAGCCCTGGACCCATCATATGGCCGTGATCGAGGGTTTTCGAGGCAAGCCTGTTTATATGTCGGAGGGCAATGCCCTGTGGCGTCGTTTTTGGCACGAACGTACAGGTGCTACCCAGGACCACCTGCGGCGTGCGGCCTGGGCCTGTGCCGCAGGCGGCGCGTCGTTTAACTGGAACGGTCACCTCAAGGAATACGAACTCTATGCCGGTGGCCCCATCGGTCTGCCGTTCAATGAGGAAAATCCTTTCCAGGCATCTGAAAAGGCGATTGACATTCTCACCCGGGTGATGAATGAGGAGGTGGCTTTTTACCGTATGACACCACAGGACGACCTGCTCAAACAGCACGATGCCATGCGCGTCTGGGCTTTGGTGGAAACGGGCAGACAATACCTGGTCTTTGCCGGCCAGGGCGAATCCTTCGCCATGCAACTGGCTAAAGGGGAATATTTAAACAACATCTGGATTGACGCCAAGACCGGCGAAAAAACCAAAGTTCGACCTGTGGTGGTGTCCAATGATGAGAACGATCCCGTCCTGTTCAGGCCCCCCACGCAAAAGACAGATTGGGTACTGATCTTACGCACCCTACCAATCCGGGAGATGAACCAGGTTAAGGACGGCATGACCTATGACGTGGCTCAGGTCATGTATAACAGTGACCTGGACATGCTGCCTAACACCAGAAATACTGCCACTGAACGGACTGTGTCCGATCAGCGCTATAAAATCGGAGTATGCGACTGGATGATCCTCAAACGGCAGAAGCTCGGTGCATTCGAACGAACCCATGAAATCGGCGCCCAGGGTGTGGAAGTGGACATGGGCAGCCTGGGCCAGCGTGAAACGTTTGCTAACAATCTCGCCGATCCGGCCGTGCGACAACAATTCCTGGATGCGGCAAAAAAATTCGACCTGGAGATATGCTCTATTGCCATGTCCGGTTTTTATGCTCAGTCCTTTGCCGAGCGTCCCACGGTAGAGCGTATGATACAGGACTGTATTGACACCATGAAACACATGAAGGTCAAGGTTGCCTTTCTGCCCCTGGGGGTACAAGGCGACCTGGTAAAGCACCCGGAGCTGCGTCCAATCATCGTGGAACGACTCAAGACTGCCGGGACCCTGGCGGAAGAGGCGCACGTGGTGATCGGGGTGGAAACCGCCCTGGATGCCGCCGGGGACGTCAAGCTGCTGGAGGATATCGGTTCGCCTGCTATTCGCATTTATTTCAACTTTGCCAATGCCCTGCAAAATGGTCGCGACCTGTGCCGGGAACTGCAAATCCTCGGCAAAGATCGCATCTGTCAAATCCATTGTACGGATCAAGACGGTGTCTGGCTCCAGGACAACGAGCGAGTCAATATGCCAAAGGTCAAAGAGACCCTCGATGAGATGGGCTGGAGCGGCTGGCTTGTCATCGAACGTTCGCGCAGCGCTAAGAATACCCGTGATGTAGTAGGGAACTTCAGTGCCAATACGACATATTTAAAATCTATCTTTCAGACGAAGTTATGAATTCAAACCGTACATTACTGGCAATGATTATATTACTGGCGATGAGCCAGGACATGGTCATGGCGGGCTCAGAGCAAGTCACGATTGTGCTTACCAGCGATGCGTCACCCCGCGTACGATTCGGCGCCGAAAGGCTCCAAACGGCCCTGACACAAGTGGGGTACAACACAAGTGTAGTATCGCCGTCAGCCCAACTGAAAGAGGCAATGCAGATTATAATCAGCAGCGCTAAGCCGCCCCGGGGACAGGATTCGCAAACCTCTGAAGGATATCACCTCAAGCGCCAGGGAAAGCGCGTGTACCGTGTTACAGGCTTCGGAGAGTCCGGTATGCTCTATGGATGCCTGGAACTGGCGGAACGTATCACGGAGGCCGGCGTGCTGCCCGCTGAGCTGGACCTGGTCGAGAGCCCGGCATTCAAGCTGCGCGGTCCGTGCATAGGCATGCAGTTGACATCCCTCCTGCCGGGACGCGATACCTACGAGTACCCCATTACACCTGAAAACTTTCCCTTCTTTTATGACAGACAACACTGGATCGAGTATCTTGATATGCTGGTTGAAAACCGTATGAATACACTGTACCTATGGAATGGCCATCCCTTTGCCTCCCTGGTCAAACTGGAGGATTACCCGTACGCCCTGGAAGTTTCTGAGGAGGACTATCAGCGTAACGTTGAGATGTACCGCACCTTAACGGAGGAGGCGGATAAGCGCGGGATCTGGGTGATCCAGATGTTCTATAATATATTCGTGTCGCAACCCTTTGCAGCGTATCATGGAATCGAAACCCAGCACCGTGCACCCACCCCCTTAATTTCAGATTACAACCGCAAGTCCATTACCCGATTCATGGAGATGTACCCGAACGTGGGTTTGTTGGTCTGCCTGGGCGAGGCCCTGAGCGGTCAGGAAAATCAGGAGGCCTGGATGAATGAGACCGTGATTGGGGGGGTGAAGGACGCCATGAAAAAACTCGGTAAAACCGAAGAGCCCCCTATTGTGGTGCGTGCCCACGCTGTCGGGAATGTGAAGCATATGGTGGAATCAGCACTGCGGCATTACACGAATCTCTACACCATGGCCAAATACAACGGAGAGTCATTGACGACCTATGAACCTCGTGGCCAGTGGCAGCAGGTACACCTGGACATGAGCCGACTGGGTTCCATGCACGTAGTCAACGTACATTTGCTATCCAACCTGGAGCCATTCCGATATGGGGCCACGGAGTTTATTCGCAAGAGTGTGCTGGCCTGTCGTGATCGTTTGGGCGCCCGGGGATTGCACCTGTATCCCCTGGCCTACTGGGATTGGCCGAATACGCCGGATTCCACCGACCCCTATATGGTGCAGTACGAGCGCGACTGGATCTGGTTTGATGCGTGGGCACGATACCTATGGCAACCGGATCGCGATCCAGAGACGGATTGTGAGTACTGGGTAAAGCGCCTGACAGAAAGGTACGGAAACAATCAGGCAGCAAAATTAATACTCTCCGCTTACAACGATGCAGGCTTTTGTGCTCCCCTACTGCTGCGACGCCTGGGCATCACGGAGGGTAACCGTCAGACCTTCTCTCTGGGGATGTTCCTGGACCAGTTAGTGAATCCCGAACCTTATCAGCCGTTCGATGGCCTGTGGAAATGGCAGGCCCCGCCTGGGGAGCGATTGAGAGAGTACGCCAAAAAGGAATGGCTCGGTCAAGCGCATGAGGGTGAAACGCCGGTCACTGTGATTGAAGCTGCTTCGCGTTATGCTGACCAGGCAGTTGCAGCCATCGATAAGGCAGCACCGTTAGTTACTAAGAATCGGGAAGAATTCGAGCGTCTGCGCAATGATATGCAGTGTATCCGGCTGGTAAGCGACAACTATGCAGAAAAAGTCCGTGCCGCCCTGCTGGTACTGCGTTACACGTACAGCCGGGATACGCAGGATATGCATCAGGCCGCGGTACACCTGGAGAGAAGCCTGGAGATTTATCGGGCCCTGGCACAACGTACGGCCACGACTTATAGATATGCCAACACTCTGCAGACCGGACATCGGCGTATTCCCATTCGGGGCTGGAAGGACAACCAGCCGGCCTATTACCACTGGCAACAGATGCTGCCCCTCTATGAGGAGGAACTGGTAAGTTTTAAGCAACGTCTGCAAGACCTGGACCGGGAAGAGCCAATACAACGGAGCCTGCCGGGTCCCCGGCTTAAGGATCTGCCTTTCGAACTGCTCAGCCCCCATGCCCAGACCTATGAGCTGAAGATCGGCGCCAAACCGTTTATGGATCGCGACTACGCGGTACTGCAATTGGCTGACGAGTTGACGGGCCTGACTGGTATTCGTTTTTCACACACAGCCGCCAAGGCCGGGAAACTGGCGCCGATCCGGTTTAAGACAGAGGCGCCGGCAAAGGTGCTAATCGGCTATTTCAATGAGGACCGGAATCTGTGGGCCAAGCCGCCTAACCTGGACATCGACTCACAGGCAGCCAGGTACGGCGGAGTCGAGACGGTCATGCAGAATATAATGCAGCTTGAGGGATCTCCGGGTGTCAACCTGCACGTATTCACCTTCGACGCCGGAGAGATCACCTTCGATCCGCGAGGTCCGGGTAGCTACCTGATCCTGGGTGTGGTACCCGCTGATGACCAGGTAACTTCCCGCGATGTTGGCTTGTCACCCGGTCGGAGGTAAAGCTCGTATACTATCATCGGCGCAGGTGTTGTTGAAACCGGTAGAAGCAGCCTGGCAACAGATATTGATCCCGATCGGTCCTCCATGACCAAAGTCAAGCATACAGCGGGCCGTACTGTCAAGCGCAGCAGTTGAAAAAAATGAAAGTTCGCTGTTTTCAAAACCGGAGGCGTCCGTTGGCCATCATAAGTGTGTTCATGCTTAAAATTTCAGATGATAACGAATGCCAAACACCGCCGGTTCTTCAATCCAGCTGACCTTGTCCGGATAGCTCTTCTTAAAGCCCGAGGAATAGGAATAACGTTTATTGTCACCCCAAACCGATATGTTCTGCACAAATAATGTCAGATCGGATGATGTATTTATATAATACGTTAAGGAGATATTGGCGGTAATTTCCGGATCGTATGCACCCTTGTCGCGTATGTCGTCAATCGCCGCCTTATCTCCGCCGGCGTTTTCCAGGGCATCCAATCCGTCTTCTCGCCCTTCAAATCCCCATAGCGTCTTTAGATCCGCGTGCAGGGTCAGCTTCCCGTCGAAAAAATCCACGTTGGTAAACAGTTTCGTGGCTTGACTCGGCCAATTATTTAAATCATCCCCTTGGGATGTGATGATGACGTCATTGCCCGCGTCCTGGTAATAGTCTGAGTAACTGATTCCCGAAACCGAAATATCATCATCTAAATTCCAGTCGATCTGTTTTATATACGAATGATTAATGCCCAGGTTGAAATTCTCTTTTTTATAATCCGTCTCGACTTCCAGTCCTATGGTTTTCAGCAGCCCAATCGTAGCGCTGCGACGCTGACCCCAGTCCCAGGCGATCACTTCATTGCGATTGAAAAACGCGGATGTCTGAAAAGACAGGGCGTCGTTGAGTTTTCCTGAATAAATGAGCTCCATCGTATCCAGCTTCTCCGGATCATTATCCTCTTCCAGCTCATGATTCATATATAATTCTTCCTGCGTATTCCTTCGCACGGAACGTTGCGCAATGAATTTAATATAATTATCTTTGCCTGCTTCATAAATCCAGGCTGCTCGCGGTGAAAACATGTAGTCTGTGTAGGAGTGCTTATCCAAACGAGCGGATAATAACGTTGTCAATTTCGGAGTCAGTTTGACATTGATTTCCCCCAGGAAAGCATGGCTATATGTTTCCCACCCTTTCCCCACGGGGAAATACCTTTCGTTAGTTTCATCCACCTGCCGATATCCGGAACCAAAGGCATCCGAAGACGGTCCGCTGATGATACTGTCTGCCAGGCGTAATCCTTCGTCTTCATCCTTCCCCCACGCCGGCCCCACAGTATCGTAACTAAACTCCAAACCCGCCGCCGCTTTGATCCTTTCACTCTCCGGTTTATAATTTAGCATAAAACGCGTGAAGTATTCGTTTTCCGACCAGATCCAGCCAATATTCTGCAAATTGTCCTTGTCATTAATGATAGAACTGCTGTATTTTTCCACGTTATGCACGTCGATAGAGCTGAATCCGAATAAGGATTTCAACTCAAACTCATCGCTTAAAGGCGCAAGATTTTCCAAAGCGAATTGAAAATACCGATACCGTGTTTGGCGCAAATCCTGCCATTTGCCGTCCAATTCGTATTTGGTAGCGCTGCCCTGGGTCAGGGCCGAGGAGGAGGAAACATATCGAGCCCAGATCTGCCAGTTCTTCTTGAAACGCATATCGATATGAGCTTTTATCTGAGGTTCATCATAGAAATCCGCCATATAGGTAAAAGGTGGATTGGGATCATAAGGCCCTCCATTCGACCCTACATAACCGCTGGTCGAACTGTCCACGCCGTACAAAACCGGTCTGATGCCCTCCGTATCTACCAGACTGAAATAACCGTATAATTCCACATCCCGGGATCTGTGTCCCAGACTCACGTAATTACCGATACTGTCGTACCGAGTCCAGTAGGTGACCCCCAAGTTAATCCCGGACGCCTTTTGAGCATTTTTGGTGTATATATTGATTACCCCTCCAATGGCGCCCGGGCCGTATGTCACAGAACCCGGACCCCGGACAATCTCGATCCGGGCGATATCATTTAAATCCCAGTTCAACAACTCCAGACGGGCGCCGTAATGGGACTTAATATTTACATTGATGCCGTTGATATTCACTAGAAATTTGTAGGGTCGATCTACCAATATCCCGCGTATGCCCGGCGACGGCCCCACGCTGTGATTCATATATATCGCCCCGGGAACATAGATCTCCAACAAATCCATCAGGTTTCTTGCCGGCGTTCGGAAAATCTCTTCAGCGGTAATCACTGTTACGCTGGCGGGTGTCTTCCGGGGATCCCTTTCCGTAATGGTCGCGGGAACGTCAATCTCTATTTCCATAAGCTCC
>JAFGHE010000199.1 GCA_016930295.1 Sedimentisphaerales bacterium | reverse complement strand
TTAGTTAAGTAAAAAATTTCATGCAAAGCGTAATATTTATTTTAAACAAAACCAATTATTCACTAAGTAATGAACCCGTCTGATGTTACAAATCGGCCTCTCTCGTGCTCAGGCGACTTCCCATAATTACTAATAGACAGGTGGCAGCATTCGTGAGTGAGGATATATACAGCAATATCTTGGAAAAGAAACGGTTGAATTGTCGATAAAAAAAGTGGAGCCCCGGTCTGTAGGAGGCAGCCAGACCAGGGCTCCGATCCAGGGCAGAATAAATTATATGGGGATGTTAATTAGGTTTAACTAACTTATTTTTCAGCCCGCCTCGTTTTCTCCTTCCGGAAAACATCAGCAACAGCTTAGTTCTCTCTTCTCTTATTTACATAATAAGATTTAGCCTGAAAAAAGGCAAATCACATTTCGTCTTTTTTGATAATTATTCAAATGCCTATGTTACAGAGTATCAACTGTAACGGTTATAATGATTATAGGCCATAACTTGAGAGGAAATGGACTATTTTTGTTATATTTGTGTAAAACGATAAAAATAATGGGGGCCTCCCGCTAAGGGAAGAGCCCCCGAAAGGCAGAGTCAAAAATAATAGTTCAAATTATCTTATCATACGGAATGCGCACCCCGAAATAATACCATCCCTGAAAATACCTCACGTAAGAGGCAATGTCCGGATATCATCTGAGTACATCAGGCCGATTTTAGGTCGTTTGGGGCTGAGATATTTCTTCAGGGGTATCCTGGCCCTCGCCGGGCGTCTCATCCGTTATTTTCAATCCTTCAAATTCCAGATGGTCCCCCTGCAGGGTTACCTTGACCATATTGAATCCCTTGAATCGCCCACGCAGAATATCCTCGCTGAGAGGATCTTCCACAAAGCGCTCAATAGCCCGACGTAACGGCCGGGCGCCAAACTCCAGATCATAACCCTTATCAATCAGGAACTCCTTGGCCTGGTCAGAAAGTTCCAGTTTAATATCCTGCTCGGATAACCTGTTTTTGACCTTCTTTAACTCATAGTCCACGATCGTTTGCAGATCTTCACGGGTCAATGACTTAAACACGATTAGATCGTCGAGCCGGTTGAGAAACTCCGGACGGAAGTAACGTTCCACTTCCTTGTGGAGCATATCTTTCATTTTTTCGTAATTAGCCTCAGCCGTACGTTTTCCGAACCCAAAGCCGGCCTGGTTCTTAATCAGGTCCGCCCCGATATTACTGGTCATGATCAGTATCGTATTACGAAAATCAACATGACGACCGAAACTGTCGGTCAGACGGCCTTCTTCCATGATCTGTAACATCATGTTAAAAACATCGGCATGAGCCTTTTCTATCTCATCAAGCAGCACCACGGCATAAGGACGCCGGCGGATTCGCTCGGTCAACTGTCCGCCCTCTTCGTAGCCAACATACCCGGGCGGGGCGCCGACCAGACGCGACACGTTGTGCTTCTCCATATATTCACTCATATCCAGTTGCACCAGCGCATCTTCATCACCAAACATGAACTCGGCCAGGGCCCGGGCCAACAGGGTTTTACCCACACCGGACGGCCCGATGAATATAAAACAGCCCATCGGCCGATTCGGATCTTTGAGTCCGCTGCGGGACCGTCGCACACTCTTGGCCACCACGTTAATAGCTTCATCCTGGCTGACCACACGCTTATGCAGCTCGTTTTCCAGCTCCAGCAGGCGAGTAACCTCTTCCTGCTCCAGACGCGTTAGCGGAACACCGGTGATACTGCTGACCACCTCAGCTATCACCTCTTCATCCACTACACCGTCCACCTCATTATTGGATTCACGCCATTTCTGCTGCATTTCATTCTTCTTCTGCACCAGTCTCTGGGCTTCGTCACGCAGATCTGCAGCCCGTTCATAATCAGCATTCTTTACGGCTTCGTCCTTTTCACCCTGAAGACGCTCGATTTCCACTTCCAGTTCGGTAAGATCCGGTGGCTTGGTCATACATTTTAACCGAATCCGGGCGCCGGCTTCGTCAATGACATCAATGGCCTTATCCGGCAAACACCGGCCGGTTATATAACGACTGGACATTTCCACCGCCGCCTTCAACGCCTCATCCACAAACCGAACCCTGTGATGAGCCTCATAACGATCCCGCAGACCTTTCAGAATCGCCAGTGTCTCCTTCCGCGTAGGAGGCTCTACAATAATAGTCTGGAATCTTCGTTCCAGGGCACTGTCTTTTTCAATGTATTTACGATATTCGTCCAGAGTGGTGGCGCCAATACACTGTATCTCGCCCCGTGATAAAGCAGGCTTGAGAACATTAGAGGCGTCAATGGCCCCTTCAGCACCACCGGCGCCAACCAGGGTATGTAATTCGTCAATAAAAAGAATCACATTCTTGGCCCGGCGCACTTCGTTCATAACGGCTTTAATCCGTTCTTCAAACTGGCCGCGGTACTTGGTGCCGGCAACCATCATTGCCAGATCCAGCACCACGATCCTCTGACCGGCCAGCAGTTCCGGCACGTCCCGATTAACGATCTTCTGAGCCAGACCTTCCACTATGGCAGTTTTACCAACACCCGCTTCCCCCAGTAATACAGGATTATTCTTCGTACGCCGACAGAGAATCTGCACTACACGCTCTATTTCATTGGCCCGACCGATGACCGGATCGAGCTGGCCCTGCGCGGCCAGTTCGGTTAAGTCCCGCCCAAAACTGTCCAGGGCCGGAGTCTTGCTCTTGGCACTCTTGGATCGTTCGCTGCGGGAGAGCCCTGCCATCCCGGCCGCTGTTTCAGCATCCATGCCGGCACCCAGAAGATTCAGTACCTCTTCACGAACATCCTCAAGCTTAAGACCCAATATGATAAGCACCTGGGCCGCCACTCCCTCATTCTCACGCAGCAGGCCTAATAACAGATGCTCTGTACCCACGTAATTATGATTGAGGGCTCTGGCCTCCTCTATCGCATATTCGATGACCTTCTTCGCACGCGGTGTCTGAGGAAGCTTGCCCATAGTAACCATATCAGGGCCACTCTTGACCAGCTTCTCCACCTCAAGACGAACCTTACGCAAATCGACATCAAGGTTCTTTAATACATTCGCACCTACTCCACTGCCTTCCTTGACCAATCCCAGAAGGATGTGTTCCGTTCCAATATACTCGTGATTGAAACGCTGGGCCTCCTGATTGGCCAGGGCCATTACCTTGCGAGCCCGATCTGTAAAACGTTCAAACATTATTTTCTCCGATAAAATTTTAATTCGATGCTTACGTCAAAAGTAAATATTTCCAATTAAAAACGTTGTTTATGACCCAGAATCAATACTTTGCAATACTTTTGACGCTGGCGTCCTGTTTTTCCATCTTCCCTAATATTCTATTCCAATGGCTTATTATATTCAAGGAGTAAACCCTCTACCAGGGTCTTATCGGACAGCGCAATCTTTGCGCTATTGTCTTGTCAATAAACAACTTCTGTAGTTATTATTTCTATCGGCAGGAAATCATCGCAGATTTGCCCAAACCCGTAAAACTGACATAAATTATTAATGCAAAGCCAGTAATCAATCACCCGCCCGGATTATAAGGCCTAAGATTTTCTTTATAAAATCCTCACGGATTTATTCGCAGGGATGATAACTATAACTTAAAAAAATAGTTATGAAATATAACAGAGGCGGTTTAATTTATAAATCGCCCCTGTTTTTAATCCGGTTATCAGTCTATATGGAGAAATTCTGCTATTGCAGGGGCAAATTTTACAATCAATCCGGCAAATACCACGGAAACCATACTCATCAGCTTGATAAGAATATTCAAACTGGGGCCGGAGGTGTCCTTAAACGGGTCACCAACCGTATCGCCAACCACCGTGGCTTTATGATTATTGGAACCTTTTCCGCCGAGTTCCCCGGTCTCGATATATTTCTTGGCATTATCCCAGGCCCCACCGGCGTTGGCCATAAAGATCGCCACACCAAATCCACAGGTCAGCCCCCCGGCCAGAAGACCCATTACGCCGGGAACACCCAAAATCAGCCCCACCAAAACCGGCACTATCAGGGCCAGCAGAGAGGGTATAATCATCTCTTTCTGGGCTCCTGCCGTAGATATAGCCACACAGCGGGCATAGTCGGGTTTACCCGTACCCTCCATAATGCCCGCAATTTCCTTAAACTGCCGCCGGACTTCCATCACCATGGCATTAGCAGCCCGGCCCACGGCTTCCATCGTCATGGCACAGAAAATAAATACCAACATCACTCCGGCAAACATCCCGCATAATACATTCGGATTCATTAAGTGAACGCTATAGAAATCCATGTACTGCTCCAGCGAAGCCACAGGAGCTGGAACCAACTCAGGTTTCCTCTTCGTCCCGACTATCGTGCCCAGCGACACATTATTTACATCAAAATCGCCTAACTCCAGAGTAGTCCCTTTGGTAAGTTTCTCTGTCTTTTCACCTTTGGTAATACTATTTATATGAGCCAGATCCATTAAACATTCACCGTCAATCGTGTTGCCTTCAACACTTATTACATGCGCCCATTTACTGTGGCCCATATAGTAAACCTGCCGGGCCTGAACACCATTTTGCAGGGCAAGAAATTCTTCTGCCTGACGATTCTGTCCCACTCTGACTTCCTCAACATAAGCCGCCAGCAAAGCCAGCGCCGTCAGGGCCGCCGAACCAATGGCAAATCCCTTACCGGTCGCAGCCGTGGTATTACCCAGACTATCCAGGGCATCAGTACGTTTTCGTACTTCCGGACCCTGGCCGGTCATTTCGGCGTTCCCACCGGCGTTATCCGCAATGGGGCCGTAAGCATCCGTGGCTAAGGTAATACCTAATGTCGAAAGCATACCCACCGCGGCAATACCGACACCGTAAAGGCCCAGAGAAAAATTCTGGAAACCGCCGGCAAAGGCAAACGCAGCCATAATCGCCAAAATAATGGTAATCAGTGCGGCCCACGTGCTTTTCATTCCGGTAGCAATTCCGGCTATAATTACGGTCGCCGGCCCTGTCTCAGCCTGTTTACTGATATTCTGCGTAGGATTAAATTCATAACTGGTATAATATTCCGTGCTTTTCCCGATTATAATTCCGGCAAGCAAACCAGCCACCACAGAAAATGACACGCCCACCCAGGGAACTCCGGGAATATTACCCAATAACAACCAGCTGAAAAAGAAAGTGGCAACTACAATCAGTGCACTACTGCCATTGACACCTCTACTCAAAGCACCAAGCAAATCCTTCATACTGGCATCTTCCTTGGTACGCACCAGCCCAATACCAACAATACTCATGATAATACCCACACCGGCCATTACCATGGGCAGGGCCAGCATTTGCGCCTGGTGCTGTACTTTATGCTCTCCACTCAGTCCCATGGCGGCCACGGCCGCTACACCTAACGCTGCTGTGGCTAATATGGACCCGCAGTAACTTTCATAAAGATCCGCTCCCATACCAGCTACATCGCCAACATTATCACCAACGTTATCCGCGATAGTGGCCGGGTTACGGGGATCATCTTCAGGAATACCCGCCTCAACTTTTCCTACCAGGTCTGCTCCCACGTCAGCGGCCTTGGTATATATACCGCCACCAACACGGGCAAATAGTGCCTGGGAACTTGCCCCCATACCAAAACACAGCATGACCACGGTGATTTCAACAAGATCCATCTCAAAGCCAATAAGCGGAGCAATGTATTTTAAAAGCAAAAACCACATCGTGATATCCAACAGACCGAAACCCACCACTACTAATCCCATAACCGCACCGGCACGAAATGCCACCTGTAAACCACGATTAAGGCTTTCCTTGGCGCCCTGAGTCGTACGATTACTGGCCATGGTAGCGGTTTTCATACCTAAAAAACCGCATAAACCGCTGAAAAAACCACCGGTTAGAAATGCGAAAAATACAAATTGGTGTTGAACGTGCCACACCCACCCCATAAGAAAAAGTATGGCAGATACAACCACAAAAAATATAAAAACAATAAAATACTGCCGCTTCAGGTAGGCCATGGCTCCATCTTTTACATAGCCGGCAATCTCTATCATTTTATCATCACCTTCAGAAGCGGACATAACCTGCTTGTACAATTTATATGCCCACACCAATGCGATAATCGAACCAATTGGGGCTATAAACCAACAAATAAGCCTGCTGAAAAAAGTAAAATCACCGGCCCCCTCATGCGATACTGTTTCTGTAATTGCCTCAACGGGTGTCGCCTCCTGGGCCCAGGCAGTGTGTGCTGTCAACAGCAGGGTGCCTGTCAGTAAAGCTAATAGAATTACCCATCGTTTGTTTTTGTCTGATTTAATCACTATCATCTCCTTTCAAAGCACTTTGAAATAAATATACTGTATTTTATTTCATACCTGTACGAACACTATCGTATTCAATTATTCATGTCTAAAAAAATACCCGTGGAAAGGTCATCATTGCGGAAAATGACCCTCTCTCATCCCGGACACGTAAGATTGGTTTAAATACGTGAGGATAATTTGGAGTTCGCTCTGGTTTTCGAATTAATTCGAGTATCTTTGCCTTCCCTGGCGCCCCCTCCATCCTGATTTAATCCATTACCTCAATGTTAATATGTTCTGTTAGTCCAAATCCGATCTATAGAACCATTACATTCCATGCGTCCTGCTCCTACGCATCCGGCGCCGTTTCTTTTCGGATGGTTTTTCGTAATAGCTTTGACGCTTGATATCCTTGATAAGTCCTTCCTTTTCGCACATTTTTTTAAAGCGTTTCATCATCTGCTGTATTGACTCGCCGCCTCGGGCCTTAACTTTTATCATCCACTCACTCCAAATTCTATATTACTTACACTTTTTTCCTGAACTCTAATATCGGCACAAAACACTGTTGTTTATAAGTTTATGTAAAACAAAACTCAGTTCAAGTAAAATTTGTTTCTAAAGATTTTTTTTTTATTGATGATTTTATCTGTTTTTCTCTTAAAATTACCATAAACATCGTGTTTATAATATGTTAAATAATATTTACTGGCCGGTAAATGTATTGATATATTATGTAAACCAGACCCACTTCGGGCCGCCCTTAAGCCAGATAATGACTACCACTTTAATTGTTAAACACTATAATGACATAAATATCGAGTTTTTTATAAAATCAGGAAGATGCCGCCGTCAAAAAACAAATTTACTAATGTAAAACAGGCTTTATAAGTCAGTATCAAAGCTGCCACATACTTTTGACGCTGGCGCCCAGGAAGGCCCCAATAATTACGGCGGTTTCCAGAATTTTTCCCGAGAGGAGTATATTATATGCTTCAAAACTGCAGTATTACTATATGTCAAATACCTATTCGAGTACGGTATCCTGAAGTGGACCGACAAAACGCGGTCCATCACAGTGTGTACCCGGTCTATTTTGAAATGGGCCGTACGGAACTTTTGCGCGCGAATGGTTATGATTATAAAACACTGGAGGATAATGGAATCGCCTTAGTGGTTGCCCGACTGGAATGCCGTTTTCGCGCACCGGCCCGTTATGATGATGAACTATTACTTACCACCCGTGTCGGCAAAATTGATCGCGTACGTCTGGAACATTTATATAAACTGGAGCGCCCCGACAATGGACGCCTCATCGCTGAAGGCAGAACCATTCTGGTTCATATCGACAAAGAAGGGAAACTACAGTCGCTTCCTGAGTTTTTGCTGGCAGAAAAACCGGAATAAATCCCTATACACCTATTAAAACATCTTTAATGCCTGCATAATCAATAGGGACGGATCCCGATCTCGATTAATTCACATCCGTATTCAATCAGGACGTGACCCGTTTCGGCTGGTTTATTATTCATTGATTCTAAATTGCATAGGCATATGTTTTATTCGATTCGAGTAATCCCATAGAGACCGCTACATTCACCATCTCGCCGACATTCAGACCTTTACGGCCCGGCCGGCCAATCAGTTTATGTAAATCATCCAAAGCCTGCTGGGCTTCGGTACGGGCCTGCAGACGCAGACGCTGATGGTTTTTGTCATTACGTCGGATGTGTTTCATTTGTGTCCTCCCGGCCCTCGGCGCGCGGACTCTTCATGCGCCTCTTTGGCCTTCCGTTAAAATAAAATATTATGTCACAAAAAAAGCCGCTGTCGGATTCGTCCGGCAGCGGCTTCTAACTTTTTTATCTCTTAAGGCTTACGTTTGGCCCACTGCCGGATACTGCGCCGGGTAAAAAATGGTTCCCGTGGTTGTCAGCGCAGCCATCCTGTTCGCATAATGCGACCAGCACTTACACGACAGGACAGAAATCACTACAGTGGCTACTATTACGCTAAGCATTTATATATTATCTCCATAACACTTTCTATATAAAGTATAACACAGGGTTGGGGCATGTCAAGTGAATTCCATTATTTTTTTTACAGGATAAACCGGATAAACATGATAGAATAGTCCAGATTGAAATCGAGTTTTTACTTTATAGTGCCCGGCTGAAGCAGGTGAATCCCCAATGGAAAAGAAAGTACCTCTGGTCTTGGGAATATGCGGATTCAAGAAATCCGGCAAGACGACTCTGATAGAATCCCTGCTCAAAGAACTTATCGGCCAGGGATTGAAGGTGGCGGTCATTAAACACCAGTCGGAGCCGGTAGAGTGCGACCGGCCGGGCAGCGACACGGCCCGGTTCTACCAGGCCGGCGCCACCGTCCTCGGATTCGACGGACAGTCCGTATTTACCCGGCAGCACGCTTCAGATAATTTTACCCTGAACGATGCTCTGGACCATTTGGGAAATGACTATGACCTGATCCTGGCCGAAGGCTTTAAAACCAGTGACATCGACAAAATCTGGCTCCTGCGCGAGGCAGAAAGCCAACCCGACCCCGGCGTAAGCGGCATCATCCAAAGCCTTACCTGGCATGACAATCGTAAAAAGAAAACACTTAAATTAATAAAGCAACGGTTAAAAGAAATATAGCCACAAGAGAGCACAAAAGACACAAAAGTATTTATATAACCGATATAGAATTGCATCCAGTTCATAACTTTGCCAATATAAGGATAATCCTTATTTACAGAAATATCCTCATTAGTCAAAATAAAGAAAGGTAAGATCCCTCGAATAATCCCTGGCAGCCGGGTTGAG
>JAFGHE010000198.1 GCA_016930295.1 Sedimentisphaerales bacterium | reverse complement strand
TTTACTTTACCTATTTAAATAAAAGTACTTATATAACACCACACTTGATTTGCGAAATTTAATATATTTTTACTCTATATCTAATTTGATGTTATTAAGTTATTGTGTTATAATTACTTATTGAAAAAATATAATTGGTTTTGCCTAAATTGTCGTTGACACAATGGCAATCATGGTTAAAATTACTGGATTAACCGATAATAATACTGTAAATTACTCATCTTGTCGTAATGGATTACGATGACATGAATTACATGTATAGTATGGCGGGTGGCCGATTAGGTGCTGCCTGAGACATAATATTTTAAAGAGTTCAAGCAAATGCTTGAGGAAATGAGAAGAATTGGAAGGACTATAACTTATGGATGGGAAGACCAGCCGTGTTAGCGCGTAGTCCTTTAGATACGGGACGAGGAAGCGTAAGCCATGCTTTTTTTGAGTATGGCGCCCCACGGGGCAGCCCGATTGGCTCGCTGGGGAATTGGGTATAGCCCTTGATAGCGTATCAAGGGAGACCAGTTCCGGGCAAAGGCTGATTTTGGCTGCCTGAACGTGTTGCCCGGAGCAGCGTGAAAGTGGGTTACCGATAAGGTCCCGCTTTTTTGTTTTATGAAGGTAGTATGAAATGAATGTTGAACTACTGAGAACCTTGGACAACATTGCCCGCGACAAGAATATTGATCGGGAGAGTATCTTTACCGATCTGGAGGCGGCCATGGAGTCAGCGGCTCGTAAACATTTCGGCTCCACGGAAGAGGTGGATGTCAAAATTGACCGGGAAACTGGAGAGATCACGGCTTTTTTGGCCGGAGAACAGATCGATATCAGGCAGTTAGGCCGGATTCCGGCTCAAACCGCCAAACAGGTCATGATCCAGAAATTACGTGAAGATGAACGAGGCAGTATCTTTGCCGAATTTCAGGAACGGGTCGGTGAAGTCGTGGCCGGGAGCGTGGCCCGCTTTGAAAGTGGAACAACGATTGTGAGTCTGGGGCGAACGGAAGCTATTCTGCCTCGCAGTGAACAGATTCCCGGAGAAACGCATCATCCGGGCGAACGAATTCGGGCCATGATTTATGAAGTCAAAGAAGCACCTCATCAGGTTAAGATTATTCTTTCACGCACCCATCCTGACTTTATCCGTCGGCTGTTTGAGCAGGAGGTTCCGGAAGTGGCCGATCGTATCATCGAAATAAGAGCATTGGCACGGGAAGCCGGATACCGTACCAAAGTCGCGGTCAACAGTCTGGATAATAAAGTTGACGCCGTGGGCGCCTGTGTGGGGGTGCGCGGCAGTCGAATTAAAAATATAGTGGATGAATTGGGCGGAGAAAAGATCGATATCGTACGGTGGAATGAATCGTCGCAGATTTTTATCGGAAATGCCTTGCGACCATCTGAAATACGTGAAATTGCACTCTGTTTTGAGTTGAACCGGGCTACCGTGGTAGTCAGCGACGATCAATTGTCTTTGGCCATCGGTAAACGAGGACAGAATGTACGCCTGGCGGCCCGGCTGACCAACTGGGATATTGATATACTCACGCCGCCGGAATATAGCCAGGGGATCGAAACCTTAATAAAAACTCTTCGTAGCGTGGAACGGATCGACGATACCACCATTGATAAAGTCATGGCGCTGGGTATCATTTCCGTGTTGGACCTCGAGGAAATCGGCCCCGAACCGTTGATCCACTCTTTGGAACTCGATGAAGAACTGGCCGTTAACATGGTGAAAACTGCCGCGGAAGAGGCACGCCGTCTGGCGGAATCAAAAGGAGCGGCTACTGCCGCCCAGGCCGTCCTGGCCCAGGAAGTATCCAAGGGGAAACCTGCCCGTAAACCGGACCTGGCCTCTCTGGTGTCGTCGGTAACTATAGACAATAGCAATGACAACCAGGATGAGAGCCCGGCCCGGGGGGATAACGGCTCCCTCGAGACAGAAGCATCATCTGAAGAAGATCGCGATAAAAAGTCTTCAACTGAGGAAACAGAATAAATAGTATTTTTAAACCGGAGAACTTACGTGGCAAAACGCGTTTTCCAACTTGCCAAAGAACTAGGAGTAAAAAGCACGGCTATGGTAGCCAAGTGCCAGGCGGAAGGTGTTGATATTAAGAATCATATGAGTACCCTTTCAGCCGGACTGGAGGCTACGATACGTGAATGGTTCTCCACCGGTGAAAATGCCACTACCGTGGAAACAACGGCCAAGGTCGATCTGGATAAGGTGAAAACCAAGACCAAACGTCGCAAAAAGAAAAAAGCGGCTGATAAAGGTGAGGAAAGCACCACGGCTGTGGCGGTTGCCGAACCGGAAGTCCAAACCCTCGAACCCTTATCCGGCCAGACCGAAGAAACTATGGACTCCTCAGCGATCGCACTGCCCAAAACAGTGGCTGTCCCCGGCAAAACAGCAGTACCGAAACGCAAAAGCCCCAAAGAACTGGAAGCGGAAAAAGCGGCTGTTCACGTAGAACCTTCTTCACCAGAGGCAGAATCAGCCCCAGCGGTTGCTGCAGAGGAAACAGCGGGTATACCGGAAGAGACAACTGCCCCACCAGTACCAGACTCTCCTGTAATTAGCAGGATTACTCCCGGCAAAAAAGTGGAACCGCCACCTCCCAAGCCTTTTGTGCCGGCGCCGGCAGTTCTTCAGGGGCCCCGGGTGATCCGTACCGATCCGATGGAATCGGTTCCCTCGCCGCCACCGGGCAAACCTTCGCGTCGCAAGACGGCCTCTTCGGCAGTGGCGGATATCTCTCAATTAGATATTTCTACCGAACTGCCGACCCATGGTACCAGGCGAAAACGCAAAGGAAAAGATTCAGAGGTCGAAGAGAGCGAAAAAGAACTGGGAAAACGATCCAAACAACGCAGCGTCAGAAGTCGCGGCGGAAGAAAATATGAATCTACGGTTGATGCGATTGGACCCCATGAATGGGGAGATCGCGATCTATACGAAAGACAGCAGCGTCTGGCACAGGCTTCCAGTAGTAAACTCCATCGCCGGGAACGGCAAATAGCACGCCAGGATTATACTGTCAGCGGTTCAACCAGTCTGGTTACACATCGTAGAATTGACAAAGCCACGGTAAAGGAACCCATTACCGTGAAAGAACTCAGTGCGGCCATAGGGGTTCGCGCCCATGAAATAATGGCCAAGCTGATGGAGTTAGGTGTCATGGTAAACATCAATCAGGCGCTGGAAGCGGACGCGGCCGTTACCGTGGCACTGGAATTCGGTGTGGAATTAACCGTTGAACAACAGACACTGCTTTGGGATAAGCTCCAAAACGAGTATGATGCCCGAATGGAAACCGGCGCCAAAGAGACGCGTCCCCCCGTCGTGGCCTTTTTGGGACACGTTGATCACGGCAAAACCAGTCTTTTAGACCGGATCCGAAAAGCCAGCGTGGTTTCCGGAGAAGCCGGGGGTATTACCCAACATATAGGATCGTATCTGCATGACGATGGTCGCCATCGGATCGCTTTTCTGGATACGCCCGGCCATAAGGCTTTTACGGAAATGCGTGCCCGCGGCGCTAATATGACCGATATTTTGGTACTGGTTATTGCTGCCGATGACGGTGTAATGCCGCAAACGGAAGAAGCCATCAATCATGCCAAAGCGGCCGAAGTGCCGATTCTGGTGGCCTTGAATAAAATTGACCTTCCGGATATCGACATAAACCGTGTTCTGGGCCAGCTATCTGAGAAAGGGCTGGTTCCGGTGGAATGGGGCGGTGAAACGGAAGTCGTTCGAACCAGTGCCCTAACCGGAGAAGGAATTGACGATCTGCTGGATCATATCGAGTATCTGGCCGAATTGCATCATTTGACGGCAGCCCCGGATGGCTCTGCCATCGGCTGGATAGTTGAATCGAAAATGACCAGTCAGCAGGGTGTCATTGCTCGCTTGTTAGTAGAAAGTGGTACCCTCAAACCCGGAGACATCATCATCAGCGGTTGTGCTCACGGACGTATCCGTACTATCAGTGACGCTACCGGAGAAAATCTTACAGAAGCCGGTCCGTCTTCCCCGGTCGTGGTTACCGGAATGGATGAAGTACCCGTGGCCGGCGACCGTTTCTATGTCATAGACAGTATTTCCCAGGCCGCCGAAATCGCCAATGAACAGAAAGACCAGCGGCGGGAAAGGAAATTAGCCCAACGGAATATGATCACCCTGGATAACCTGTTCAGTGAAATTGAAGCAGGGGAACTAAAGGAACTCAATGTTATCGTCAAGGCTGATGTGCAGGGTTCTGTTGATGTCCTCTGTAACACTATTATGGAAATGAACACCTCCGAGGTGGCGGTCAAGATCCTTCATGCCGCAGTGGGCGGCATCAGCGAAAGTGATGTGCTCCTGGCCCAGGCTTCCAATGCCATTATTATCGGGTTCCAGGTCATCCCCGATGACCATGCCCGCCATATTGCCGAACGTGAAGGTGTTGAGATACGCCTCTATCGCGTTATCTATCAGATCAGTGAAGATATCAAGAAGGCGCTGGAAGGCATGCTCGAACCCAGAATCGAAGAAAAACCGCTGGGCCGGGCCGAGGTGCGCCAAATTTTCCGAGTCTCACGTATTGGAGTAATCGCCGGATGCATAATACTTGATGGCATCATCAATCGTTCTGCCCGGCTCCGTTTAATCCGCGATAACGTGGTAATCAGAGACGATAACCCGGTCGAATCGCTGCGCCGGATAAGGGATGATGTCAGCGAAGTACGCAGCGGAATGGAATGCGGCATCAAATTAGCAGGCTTTGATGATGTGAAAGTGGGCGACTTGCTGGAAGCTTATGAATTAATAGAGGTAAGCCGTACGCTGGATTCCGTGGAGTAACCTGCCCAACGGCCGTCCGTATGATAGTCGGTTTATTAAATATACAGGTAAGCGTTTTTGACGCCATGACACTGAAGGACAAGAGAAGAGTTATTAAAAGCGTGAAAGATCGGATCAGAAATAAATATAACGTATCCATTGCGGAAATCGGGGGCAACGATAATATCCGCACGGCGATCCTGGGCGTGGCCATGGTCGCCAATGAAAGCCGTTTTGTGAATTCCGCCCTGAGTGATATTGTGGAATTTGTGAGGAAAATACCAAAATTGTCTCTGATTGACTATACCATAGAAACCCTGTAAGAACAAACAATCGTGATGCCTAAGCGTCATCAATTTCTATATCATGAAAATAGTATGTGTTACTAAAACAAAGGTACAGGATTCTGCCCGAACGGGTTTGAGCCATGTCACGAAGACTCGAAAAAATTAACCGGACCATCCTTGAGACAGTCAGCACGGTCATTCAGAACCAGTTGTCAGACCCGCGGATTCAGGGCTTGACCAGTGTCACCCGGGTTCAGACGGCCGCGGATTTGAGCTGCGCCAGAGTGTATTTAAGCATTCTGGGCGCCGAACTCAAGCAACAGGAATTGACCTTGCAGGCTATTCAGCATGCCGCCGGTTTTATCCAGGGACGCCTGGCACAGGTGCTCACCACCCGTATCTGCCCGAGCCTGACATTTTTTCTGGATGACTCCTTAAAAAAAGGTTTCGAAGTGTCACGACTACTTGATGAGATAAAGGCACAGACCGAACCAGCGGAGGAAATAATCACAGAAACGCCATCGGAACGGCCATCAGGAGACTGCGGATGAAAAACAGCAGTGAGTACGCTGTCAAACTGAAGAAGCTCTGCAGCCGCCTCAAACGAGACGGCAGCGCATCGGTAAAAATGGAACCCGTGGATCCATTAACCGGAATCATTCTGGCCTGCCTTTCAGAAGTAACGACCGAGAATAAATCCCGCTCCACCCTCAGTAAGCTGCGTCATGAGTTCGTGGACTATAATGAACTGCGGGTAGCGCGTGTGGAAGAGATAACCGAACTCCTGGGGAAATCGTTCCCGCAGGCCAAAGACGTCTCACGCCGTATCGTACAGGTGCTCATTAACATATTTAATAAATGTGATTCATTAGAACTGGATTTTCTCTGTGACGGCAATAAGCGGCAGGCCAAGTCCTTCCTGGAAGGTATTGAAGACATGAGCAGCTATATGCTCGCACGAGTTATGCTTCAGAGTATCGGCGCGCACGCGTTCCCGGTGAACCAGCAGATGATGAATATGCTGCTGAAAGAGGAAGTGGTGGACCCCGAAGCCACCGTGGCGGAAGTGCAGGGTTTCCTCGAACGACAGATTTCAGCCAGCCAGATACACAAACTCTATCCATTACTCAGGAAACACGCCGACGGCCCCAAGACCAAATGGCTCGGCTCACAACAAGACGATTCCAAAAAGTCGTCCCCCAAAGCAAAGAAAAAAACCACAAAAAGAAAAACAAAACCAAAGACCCGATAATAAACCGGAACGCTCATGGAAAAAAGAGTCATCGTAATCATTATCCTTAAAATTAATACCTGAGAATCCAATCGAGTCTTCCCGGAGAATACCAGTGGCAAATAAATTGAAAATTGGGATACCTAAAGGCAGTTTACAGGAATCAACCTTTGATTTGTTCCGGCGCGCCGGATTTGATGTCCAGGTATCGTCACGCAGTTATTTTCCCCTGATCGACGATCCGCAACTGGAAGCCGTGATGTTCCGGGCCCAGGAAATGAGCCGGTATGTGGAAGACGGCGTCGTGGACGCCGGGCTGACCGGCAGGGACTGGATCTGCGAAAATAAATCGGATGTTGTGGAAGTCTGTGAACTGACCTATTCCAAGGCCACCGCCAGGCCGGCCCGCTGGGTACTGGCCGTGCCCAACGAGAGCCCCGTACAAAAACCCGAAGATCTCAACGGCGCTATTATTGCCACCGAACTGGTCAATGTCACCGAAGAGTATTTCGCCCGGAAAGGCATCAAGGTCAAAATCGAATTCTCCTGGGGCGCCACCGAGGTCAAGGCACGTATGCTCGACGGTATCGTGGAAATCACCGAAACCGGCTCCAGCCTGAAAGCCAATAACCTGCGCATCGTGGATACTATCATGACCAGCACCACCCGTTTTATCGCCAATAAACAGGCCTGGCAGGATAATTTCAAACGGGAAAAAATCGAAGCCGTCTCCCTCTTGCTGCGCGGCGCCATTGAAGGACGGGAAAAAGTCGGGCTGAAAATGAACCTGCCCGCCGATAAACTTACCCAGGCTCTGCAACTGCTGCCCGCGGAAAAATCACCCACCGTCAATCACCTGGCTGATGAAAACTTCCTGGCCCTGGAAGTCATACTCGAAGAATCCGCCGCCCGCGACCTCATCCCCAGACTCACCAGACTGGGAGCCTCCGGCATCTTCACCTACCCCCTCAACCTCGTCATCCCCTAATCCACGCCTGAAAGCAAGCTGTAACAGCACTTTTTTTTGGCATAATTTAGATGTTCACGTCAAAAATAAATATACCCATTTAAAACCGATGTTTTGGACACGGAAAAAAGTTTCGCAATACTTTTCACGCCGGCGTCTGATCTCCTGTCAACTTTTCAAAATGTGTTTTAGCTTTTTAAATCCTGTCTATCCTGTCAAAAAACTACTTTGAGCCCTCAAAGATAAAACGATAAAATCCATATTCCCAATGAATTATATCCATTTCAAAAAAACGGATTTCCTTTATCAATAATTTGTTTATAATAATATCTATGCAAAAGACAAAAGCGTTTACCCTCATCGAGTTACTGGTTGTCATATCTATAATCGCCCTGCTCATATCGATTTTGATGCCTGCCCTGCAAAATGCCCGCGAGCAGGCCCGGTTCGTCATGTGCCGTAACAATCTCAAGAACTACGGCATCGCCTCGTTTATGTATCTGGGGGATAATGACGATTGTTTCCCCAGTTCCTTTACCTGGCTCCATGCCGATGGGGAACCGGAACTGATTAATAATTGTGCCTGGCATGATGCCGAATATAAGGCCGACGGCTCGCTTTGGTCCTATCTGGAAGTTGAGGACGTCCATATGTGTCCAACCTTTTATTTGATATCCCTGAGAGTCGGCCCCAGGCACCTGGGCCACGATGATTCCATCCCCATCGATCCCCAATACAGTTACACCATGAACGGACTGCTGGGCTACGGCTTTTTTGGAATGGTAAAAAAAGCCGGCCAGGTCAAAAATCCCGCGCAAGTGATTTTTTTCTCCGAGGAAAATTTATGGCCCATCGAGGGGGTCAGCCTGTTCGGCCTTAATAATAATAATCTCATCATGACCCCGGCCAATCCCAACAACCCCGTCGAATTGCTTAGTAACATTGCCAGCTTTCATAAAATCAAAGGCGCCGACCTGGATTCCGGCGTCGCCAACATCACCTTCGTCGACGGCCACGTAGATTCCGCCAGCCCCTGGGACGGCTACAAACTCGCCTCACCCAATTAATTTCTCAGAAACCACACAGCAACATAGCAACATAGGCACATAGACACATTTTTTTTAGACAGTAACAGGATAAACAGGATTTTTTAGACAGGGATGGTCTCGAATGTAGGGGCGACCCCCGTGGTCGACCAAATATTCCTTAGCCCTGAAAGAGCGCCAGTACGTAGCCGGGGGTGTAAACCCCAGGACAAAAGAAAACATAATCCAAAAGCCCCAACGGGGCGAAATATTATTTCTCCTGCTCACCTGTTCATCTGCTACAGTGTGTTTCGCACATCTTCAAAAAGTATCTGTCCCTTTCTCCAGTTCCCAAATTGGTGCTTGGGATGGAAAAACAGGTATTATTCCAGATGATACACTTTATTGGTGGGGAGTTCAAGATGCATCATTGGATACAGCATGGAATTTGAATCCTTTGGTGATGGGAGGCAATCTTAGGTATAAATTTGATAATTACGTTGCAATACTTAAAGATTATGGCCATTATGATTTTTGGAATAGTCTACTTGGCGAAGCCATGTTTGATGATATATTTCAAACATGGGATCATAATGATTACATTTTAGAATATGACAAAAATCCATATAATAGAGGTAGAGCAAGAGTTATTCAAGTAGTTCAATATGGAGAGGTTGCTTTATTTGTTTACGGGACAGCTAAATTTGCTAATACGTATCATAATATTCCTGATACTCCAACACAACCATATGCTCATATAAAAGATCCATCATCAGTAGGCCCAGGCAAAAACTTTACACAAGCACAAAAAAGAAATATAATTCAAGAAAATATCAATAGGAATAATGGAGTATTACGCAGTGATTTGTCAGGTGAACAATTAGTACTACCCAAAAAGAGTCAAATAGGTGTTACGCCACCTTTAAATGAAGCACAGATTGATCATATTGTACCAAGGAAACCAATTTTACCAAATATAGAACAAGGAACAAATAGTTATAAAAACGCCCAAGTTCTCTCACGTATAGAGAATAGGATTAAATCAAATAAAATAAAGAAATGATGGAGAATATATTAATATGGTAGAAAACGATTGGCCTTTTAGTGATCCTCAGAATATTGCAGTGATTACTTGCAAAGAGATAGTTAGTGGGGTGAAATGGATATATTATGTAACCCATGATGCAGATGATGGTGCATGGCAATTTCACCCAAAGTACCCAAGTCTAATTTCTCAAAATGAGGCTATTATAGTCGGGCTGAAAGAGATTGTTTCAATTGATCCGACTATAAAAGACTTGGCTGATTTACCGTTGGGTTGGCATGCATGGCGTGCATCCAAAGATGCACAATGGGAAAGAGCTCCCATTAGTTAGATTAAAACCTATAATGTAGTATATTGATACAGCGAAGATGAAATATCGAAAATGTAGGAGATAGATATAGATAAAACAGGTATATGTAAATTTTATCGATTTTGATGGACAAAGAAAAACTTGAAAATAAGACACTAATTGAAAGGAAGGAGATTTAATTTTGTCATTTTTACCTGAAAATATAATTAATTTACAGAAAGAAATATGTACAAAATATGGTTCACCATGGATTGAATCACCAGGTCACTTGAAAGTAGGGATATCACTTAATGTTAAAACGGGTTTACAACCTATCAATGGCTTAAGACATCCAATTGAAAGTGATACTACAGGTTGGTATATATGGG
>JAFGHE010000197.1 GCA_016930295.1 Sedimentisphaerales bacterium | reverse complement strand
ACGATTATAATATATCTGGTTTTATTATTACCTTTGTTTTGGCCGTGGTAATACTTTATGTTGAAATAATCTCAGGGATTATAAAAATTAGAACAAAATTTAATTTAAATTGAGGCAATTATGGAAGTTATAGGTAGTGTCAAGAAATTTCCTTTGAGCAGGTCGAAGGCCTTTTTGGGCAATGCTACCTCATTCTGTCCGGATTTTCTCAGACTCCTTGTCAGGTAGGTTGTCCCGGTTGTCATTTAAGGCAATATTCTTCCGCGGCTGCAGGCGAACGGGGCCCAGTAATCCCGAATCAAACACCGGCCAGTCGGCAGCGTCCAACGGCTGATAATCCACATTCACAATATTGATGTCGTAGAAATATTTCCAGTTCACACCTCTTCGATCCATATCCCGTATCCGATTGGCAGCCAGATTAGTGACTTCTACCTCTAAAGTATTTTTCCCGGGAGACAGATATGGACCGACAGGCAACTGAAAGGGCTCCGACCAGAGTGTCCGGAGGAAGCGACCGTTCAGACTGACGCGGGCACTTTCACAAACACGGCCCAAATCCAGTACCCAGTCATCCGCTTCTTCGGCAGGCCGGTCAAATACTATTCGATAACGTGCTGTTCCCGAAAAACGTTTTGTTTCTTCATTGTCACGAGCGGTCCAGGATACCAACTGCCCGGTCTGGTAGCCCTGTGGTAATGTCGGGCCGCCTTCTATAAATTCCACACTCCAGGTCCCCTGGATGGTTTTGGCATCTCCGCTGGCCTGTGAATACGGCCATGTCGGACCATCAATCATTTTGTCCGTAAAGGTCCGAAGAATACACGCTTGTCCGGTCTTAAGCTGCAGATATACCTGCGTGTTGCCATGAATTTGGCGCAGGGCAGCACGGCCGGTTCGATTCTCACAAAGCGGATCCATTAAAACTATCGACTGTGCCGGTTTCCCCAGGGTTATCCAGCCGTCAAAATCATCTCCACTACGATTTACCAGGAAATAGTGAAATCCTTCCGGATGGCTCCGTCGCAAAAAATAAATTCCCACATCCATTATGGTCTCGCGGGTTACATCCATACTTTCCAACAGGGTGATGAGATTTCCCACTGACAGGCTTCCCTTTCCCAGCATTATATTTTCTCTGGTATGATTCTTCTCCTGCAGCCCTGAGACCGTACGGAGCATCTTACCCAGTGCAGTTCGCCGCCCGGCCAGGTCACCCATGCCGGGAACATCTTCGGGCAGCGCCTGCTCAAAAAGAACGGTTGCACCCTCGCGGGCAAGCAGGAGTAATTTTTCCATCGTTGCTACCGGTATCAAACGGCAATGGGGAACCACCACCACCTCATATTCATTTTCTCCTATAACAATTTTACCATTTTGGCAAGTTGCCTCTCTGAGGAAATTATCAGAGACCTCATCAAACGTATAGCCCTTATTCCACAGTGCCCCGGCCGTATGATAAAACGGGGTGGGATAGAGCCATTTATCCAGATTGTGAACAGTAAAGGGCATAAGGTGTTTATCTTTTTTCTGCCAGAAGTCATAAATGGGAAAATACAACAGAACATCTTGGTCAGGTTTGCCGGATTGAAGGATGGATTGACAACGGGTTACATACGCATTAAATGCAGGTAAATCGTGCCATAGTCCCCCTGTGGGACCAAAATTCACGGAAGCGTAAAATTGCCAGCCCGGCCACGGCGATTCCCTGGGAGAATAGGGGATTCCATGAAAAAATATATGGTTGATCCCCGAAAGAAATAACATATCGGCCGCCCCCTTAAGATCTGCAAGTGACGTCTGAAAATGTTCATCCAGCCAGGTAAATGACTCAGATGAAGTCAACCTGTTTCCCCTGAGGTGGGCCGCCGAGGAACTGAATTTAAGCATCGGAATCTGCCGCTCATCGACACGGCCGTAGATTTCCGTCTCCGGGATATCCGCCGAGGCATAGAGATCCACCAGGTTTGCCGGCGCCCCGTGGGCCTGATTTCTTGAGAGAGAGCCTTTGGAATGACACCACCGGGTCCAGTGCTGAATATAATCCAGATGCAAATCCGATAGGGTATGGCGATAATCACACTGTACGCGAGCCACGATATCCTCGGGTCCTTCACCTGATAATGCTTCTACATAGTTACGCAGATCATATCCCCGTCGAAAGGTAAACTCGTCAAAAAAGGCAGGTGTCCACGTCGCCCCGGAATATTCAAAAGAATCATGGAAATAGGCCCGCGGCCCGGGACCTTTATAAGCTGAAAAGGCCTGATCGAAAACTCCCAGATAAGCATGCAGAGCAGAGACCGAATACGGATCCAGCACATACCCTTCTGCGCCCGGCGCAGCACGTTTTACTTTCTGAAGCGGTGTTTTCATGGCGACCGCATAGAGTTTCCATTTGCCCGGCGGGGCAGCCCAGAGAAGCTGATCCTGCTTAACGTTATCAGAAATATCCATTCTCCGGCCTTCTGCTGAGACAGCCATCAGACAGTGCAACGGTTCCTTAGGCAAGGGATCAACGAGTTTGCCTTCTTTCAATTCATAGCACTTCAGAATTACGCCTGCGGAGGCGGTCTCCTGGGTAACCATCGGTCCCCCGAACGGCCATCCGGTCCCTGTGGTCAGATCCACCCCGATTTCCAGACGCCGGGATTCCTGCATAGTGTGCTCAAGCATCTTCATCCATTCCGGGGATAAGAAATCGATAAACCGAGCCTCATAACCTTTTACCCCATAAATCGGGCATATTTCGACACCCCCGATACCCGCTTGTCGGTACTGCGACAACAATTCTGTCAGATTTTCTTTATCGACCGCACTACCCAGCCACCACCAGCGTGTCCAGGGGCGGTTTTGCCGTGTGGGCTGGGGCCAACTCAAGTCAGGGGCGGCATTCTTATATTGTTCCGACGATAACTGAGGCCTGATCCCATCATCCCTGGCATTATAATCAGTGGCATTGACAATTGGTACCACTCCCCAGAAAAGCATAAGAATCCAACGGATTGTATTCAGCATGGTTTTACTCGCTTAAACAGAGCTTTATATCCATCTAAGTATAAAAAGGTTGCGTGAAAAGTCAAGATGGACAAGAAACCAGGCTTTAGAGGCAGGCATAAAAATCACGAGTCAAGCTTTAACGCCGGTGTCCCAGGTAATAAGAAGTTATTTGGGTATCCTTAATTCCTGCTTAAACTGACCTTTGCGCGTCGTCATAGTGGCTGCACCATGTAATCCCGGCTCCAGGTTAGGGAAAGTGTAATTCCAATACCCATTTTTCCCACTGTCTCTGAAACTCGTCCATAGTGTCAGTCTTCAGTACTGTCTCCAGCGTCTTATAGCCGGAGGGATCCCGTTCCACATTCTCGCGAAAGGTATTGTAGTACTTCACCAGCAATCCTTTTTGCTGGAGATAATAGCATAGATACCGTGCCTGGGCATAATTGTCACCCTCATCTCTGTGATAGAATTGATTGGTCGTAGTATTAAGAAGGGACCTGAACGAAGGCAGGTCACCCCGGCGGATTTTCTGCTAAAGCCCGTTAAGTCGCCAGTTGGTCAGACCTGCCACCTCATCTCCACGTGCCTGGCATTGTTCGTAAAGGGATGCCAATCCCTCGTTAAACCAGGCCGGGCATTCGGGAAAATTCGAAGGCATAAATGCATGCAAACAATAGAAGGGATTCCCTGGTGTAAGTCTGCCAGCACTTCCTGCCATTGTGCATTCAATTCCCTCTCGGAGTTGGCCGGATTGATCAGGTACCAGACGGCTCCCGGTTCAAAACCGATACGTTCCAGCACTTCTTTCATATCGCGGGTAACACAGCCCCGCCCGAGGGAAGGATCCACGCCGGCAAGATTAAATACCTGATCCTGAGAAACCCGGTAACCTGATTTTTGCAGATACATGGCAATACAGGCCTCGCCGCAGAAGTCGCTCTTCTGCCGCACATGCGGGACATCCTCGATCAAAACATCCTCATCCATTCCCTTCCCCGGAGCGGGTAACTGCCAAAGGCCATAAAACGCCATCATCAAGACGGTTATATAACCGAATTCCTTTTTGATGATCCTGTAACGTTTCATAATCATTCCTCCCGGCGTCTGAGGTCATATGTTCAAACGGACATCAAACAGCACGGATTCCGGCCTGAAATCCTCAGTCCGGAATAATGTTATTTGCTTTCCGTAGGTGTATTTTCCGGTTCGAAGCTAAAGCTGTTCTTTTTTACCTGTTCGCGAATAGCCTTAATCATGACTTTCTCCAGGGTATCTTCACCGGTATCCGTTCGCTTTTTCATCTCCTCAGCCACGTAAATTTTTCGCTGATCATTAAGCTCATTAATCTGCTGTTGTATTTTATCCCGATCCTGTTTTTTGGTTTCCAGATAGTCCTGCCGCTCTTCCGGTGTCATTTGAGCCATTTCCTCCGGCAGATCTTCATCTTCGAGTTCTTCCAGTTTTATCGTATTCTCCTTGACGGCATCCACCAGATCCCAGGATGAGTTACGATAATGCACCGATGATTTGGATATGGATCGTTGTACCATGGCGCCCGGTGCCGCGGCTGCGGCATTCATATCCTGTTCCTGCTGACGGACGGTATTGACCGTCCCCAGGGCGCCATAGGCGACATAGGTTTGATTTAAATCTTCGCCCAACTGCACAATTTCCTTATCAAAAGGGGTTTCGATATGGACGGCCTGCCGGTTGTGATCGATATGCATATAACTGCCGTCGGCCAGGATCGCTCCATCCATCCATTTTGTTTTTTCACCTTCTTCGTAGCTGCCGCAGTGAATCGTGTTGACCAGGATTCCTTTTTCGATGGCCGCCTTGCAGGCATCGCGATAATCAATCGTACCCTGTGTGAATGGTTCGTTGCCGGCAATAAAGATTACCTTGAAGTCATCGCTCCGATCACTCCAGGAGAGTGATTCCACCGCAGTCTTTATCACCATTCCGCAGTATTCGTCCCCGCCATTGGTATTCAGAGCAAACAGTTCTTCCGATACTTCATCAAGATCCGTAGTCAGGGGCAGTATCATCCTGATATATCCTTCTTCGGCAGGAATAGAACTTTTGCCGTATTCATACAGTGCGACCTGGAATTCGGGTATCTGGCCGTTTTTTCGGGCGGTGGCAAACTCATTTACAACGCTCCATAACTGGGTCTTGGCCTGATCGATCAGACCGGACATGCTGCCACTGGTATCCAGTAAGATCGCCATTTGAATCAGGGGCGGTTTTGCTAACCTATTTTCTTCTACTTCAACCGCACCCGCCGAGGCACAAAATATCACATTTACCAGAACGATACTCAGACATAATTTCTTAATCATTACTATACTCCTTTCTGTATTTGTTATATTAATGTTATCAGAAATTTCAGGTGTTAATCCTAGAGGGAAGGCCCGGCTTCGTAGGTTATACCCCGTCGGGCTGCTTGTCCCTGTATGCATTCATATATTCCATGATCCAGCGACGTTTTATCTGTACTGTTTTTTATCTGCTCTTTCAGATAGTTCTGGCGTTTGTCAGACAAGTCCCTGATCTGGGCCTGGAGCTCCCGCCGCTGCTCGGATTTTTCCTTGACAAATGCTTCCCGCTCATTGTCAGACATCGTTTTGAGGTCATCCGGCAGTTTATCCTCATCCAGTCCGGCCAGGGTCACCTGACCAGTTTCAATATCATTGATTAGTTCCTGAGAACCAAGAAAGTTTCGTTCTCCCGCCTTGCCGGAATTAAATGCCGCACGCTGAGCAAGTGCTGAATCAGATGCTTCCGCGTAAATTCCATCTGCCATCTCCATCCGCTGCATCTGCAGTTTTATTACTTCAGCCGAGCCATAATAGAGGCGGGTTTGATCCAGTTTCCTTGAAAGTTCTGCCAGTTCCGTATCAAAGGGCGTGGCAGCCAGAATAGCACTGCCGGACTGTTCCACCTGGAAATATCGTCCCTCAGCCAGCCGGGCAATCTCGGACCAGATGGGTTCCGTTTGACCAAAGGAACCGCATTGGATAGTATTAATTACAATACCGGCCTCAGCGGCCTGCCGGCAGGTTTGTGGGTATTTAATATCGTCGGTATAGTCCATATGGGGCGGGTAATCGCCTACCAGGAAAATTACCCGGTAGGTGTTTTCATCCTTACTCCACGTGATATTAGTGACCGCCTCGTGTAAGGCCTGATTAACGCTTTCCGGACCGTCACCACCCCCATCAGCCGAAAAGGCCATCAGTTCCTTATAGACACTGTCGAGATCATCACTAAGCTCGATTAACCGGGTGATATAGGCATCACCACGGTCACGATAGCCCACCAACCCTATTTTTATTTCCGGAGCCGGCGATGCCGTCGCCAGGGTATTGGCAATGGACCAGATTTTTTCCTGGGCGGCGTGGATTAGCCCACCCATGCTGCCGGTAGTATCAAGTACAAATACAACCTCAACGCGTGGTTTGTCATTTGGAAGTTTACTTTCCGTTATTCCTTCCTGTGCCCTCAGCACTGTTGCCGGGAGCAAACTCAACATTATTAATAGTACTATCATTTTTTTCATCTTGTCATCTCCTTTATTGAATACATTAATCAAGTAATTTATCGAACCAGTCCCCTGATCAGGATGGGTTCTCCATCGACTTCCAGTAAGATGTCTCCCCTGAGTGCTATACTGCCCTGACGGTTGGTCCTGGCCAGGCGCTGGGCCAGTTCAAAGAATTCTTCCGTACCGAACTCAATCACTTTTGTCGGTCTGACCTCCGATTCCCCGCTGACCAGGCGGCTGTCAACCCAGCGGTTGCCCCGGCGGTAATAGGCCCGGTCGTTGATCTGTTGAACCGTACTGATACTGACACGGTTCATATCGGCATCGTAGTATTCATTCTGGATGTTGAGAACACTCTGATCCCGCTGGCCCATTATATTTAGACTCTGGTTGACACCGCCAAAACCGGAACGGCTCTTCATGGCACGCGCTTCCAGGTGATCGGAAGCCTCCCGCCGGATCGTCGGCATATCGGCCAGATCCGTGCCTTCCCGGGCCAGGAAAGCGGTATATTCGGTTAAAATTCCAAATTCCGTACTCAAACGCACAATCTCATCAACCAGTTCCCTGACCCGCGGATCACTGGTGTTGGTATTACCGTCAGCACCCAGTTGACGGACTTCATCGATAAGCTCGGCAATCTTACGGCTGGCCCACAGACGCGGTACGAAACCGTTTTTCGTGGTAGCTTTGGTAAAATCAAAGGTGAAGGTAAAAGTTCTTGGTTTCCCGAGGTAATTACCTCTGATGTTAAAGGTCAGCGGCTCTTCGCCTATATACTTACCCAGCAGCACCACTTGATCCCCTTCAAACAGATCGGGCATCTTATGAGGCATGATATCCAGCGTTCGTCCCAGAGCAGGCGTACCTTTAATAGTATTAATATCCATCTGCGGATCCGCCAGGATCGGTCCTGCCAATTGCCGGAAGACCTGACCTACCTTAACCTCCACATCTTCCTTCGGCAATACGAACGTGGCCCGCCCCCGCGTCTCGGAAGCGACCCGTTCCAATAAGGGCGCATTGACATCCACGCCCACGCCAAAAGTAAAAACCCGGCGGTTGTAGGGATTCCCCTTCATCACGGCCTCTCGGATAGCCACTTCCGAAGTATTGCCTACCGTCGGCAGGCCGTCGGTTAAAAACAGCACAATAGGCAGGAACCCTGCGCTGGGCTTTTGACGCAGCGACTCAACCAGCGCATCGTGGATATTCGTTCCCCCCGTGACCCTGACATTCTGGATATAACTTCGCGCTGCATGTTCGGTCTGAGCATTCTTTTCTACCGGTTCTGGCGAGAACATCTCTACCGTATTACTGTAGATAATAATATTAAACGTTTCGCCATCGTTCAGACCGGCCAGAATTTGCAAAGCCGCTTCCCGCACCTGTTTGATCTTTTCACCATTCATGCTGCCTGACCGGTCAATAACCAGGGTTACTTCCCGTTTGATAGCCTCGGCCGGGGCGTCTTTAGAAGGATCAACAGGTAAACCGGCCAGAAGTAAAAAATATCCGCCGCCAAACTTGGGGTCGGGATAACTGAACATCGAGGCCGTTATGCCATTCTGCTCCAGCAAATACGACAGCCGAAACGAGCCCGGCTGATCAGTTGTTCCAGACGGAATCTTAACGGTGATCTCATGATTACTTTGCCGGGTAATCGTCAGCTTGTGACTGGAGGAATAAGCGGTGGCAATATCTTTGGAGGCCCTGATCGTACAGGTAATCTGCCAGGGGACTTTATATTCCAGAGATTCACTCCGCGGCAGGATATAATCGATACGGTTGTCATTCACCGGCATGAGATGCTCATAGGTCAGACGCACCCATTGCCGCCCATGGGCTTCCACGGGAAAGACACTCGAGCGGACCATGTTGTAACCGATAAATTCCAGCAGGGCCGGATCCCGAATCTTGGCCACCAGAGAATCATAAATCCGCCGAGCTTCATCCCTGGGCAGGATGGCGGCCTGTCCTTCGTTGCCGGCCCCTTCATAGGTAAAACTGCGGATGAGGGCACTGTCCGGTACCGGCATAATAAGTTCCGCTTCCTGACGACGGGCCGTTGTGTTTCGCAATCGAATCTCGATGGTAGTCGTGGCCAGCTGGTCCAGAATATCCACGTCCGCTATCACTTCGGTAATTTCCACATCTCTCTGCCCGGCATCAATCGTAAAGGCCCGTTCCGCACTCTGGGGCATAATCACGTTGGAGGCCAGCGAAAGCCTGGGCCTGGTCGCCGGAAGTACCTGAGCCGCCGCGCTGCTCACCCCCGTCAAAAAAATCACTAAAAACCAAATACTCCCATGTTCTCTGTTTTGTCGTGTGTTCATTTTTTTAAACTCCTTTTACCTTGACAGTTTTTTCTCACTATCTAAATATACAATCAAAACACCCTTCCGTTCTGTAAATAGTATGTAAAATAAAAAGCATATAAAGGGATAGACAGGTATCGGGCTTTTATATGAGAATTTCTCGCAAAAAGACGGGAGCATATGAAATGTTTTTTACAGAACTTTTACATACTATATGCAAAAGCCATGACAGACTCGGCTAAATTGAATTACACTGTTTTCGATAGGTATTGGAGGAGGATTATCAGGTTTGTGCCGCCAGGGCGACTCGTAAGATAGCACCGCGTGGTGTGGCGCACAGGATTTCCACGAATCCTTTATGGGCATCCGCGAACTTTCGCACGAGTGCCAGGCCCAGTCCCACGCCGGTCGTTTCCCGGCGGGATTCGTCTTCACAGCGATAAAATTCATCAAACACTTTCTTCTGTTGATGGTGGGGGATTCCCGGGCCATGGTCTTCAACTTCAATGAGAGCATATATGCCCTCCTGCCGGGTCCTGACGATGATTTTGTCATCCTGGCTGTCCCGGCCATATTTGACCGCGTTATCTATTAAATTAATCACGATCTGCATAACCGCATCACTGTCAAAAGCAAACTGCTTTATAGGCGAGAAATCTTTTTCCAGGGTGAATCCTGATTTTTGGGTATAAGGCATCATCATGTCCACCACCCGTTCCACACATTGATTCATATCGCCCAATTTGATGTCATACTGCTTTTTGCCCCGCTGGATTCGGGAGAAGTCCAGTACATTTTCAATCAGCCGGCTCAGTCTTTCACTTTCCTGGCGCATGGTCAGGTAGTATTCATCCCGTTTGTCTTCGGATTTGATCCAGTTTTTCTCCAGCATCTCCGTATACATGCGTATCGAGGTCAACGGGGTTCGCAGTTCATGGGATACGGCCGATATAAAGTCATCCTTCTTTCGAGTCAGCATAACCTGTTCTTTCAGATTACGCCATAAGCTCACCAGTCCCAGGGTTACCGCCAGAAACACCACGGCGATAATACTGAAAAACCAGTATTGTAATTGGGAGGTCTGTTTACCTATCCGGAAAGGATCTATCTCTTTCAGATTCAGTATCAGATCTCCAAAACCAAAATCCAGTATGGCCGTATAGGCCGCCGCAGGATTCTCAGTCTGGGACAAATCAAAACTCATTCCTTCCCGGATAAAGCGGTTGGCGCTTTCCCGGACCTCTTCCAGCAGTTTGTTTTCGTTCAGTTTAAACCCCTGAAGCAGACGCCGATTTTCTATCTGAATATGCCGGACTAAAAACACCTGATTATCGAACAGACCAGACCCTTCTCTCTGCCCGGCAGCCAAAACAGGGACAAACGGTTCGATTCTTATTTGCACAGTATCCTGTTGACTGGCTCTTAAAGAACGCCGGCTTGTTTCTCTTTCTTCCTGCTTAGCAGCCGATTGGCCGAATGCAGCGTGTGGTGATACATCGATGTCTGCCCGCTGGTACTCAGGCCCAAACATCCCCGGCATTCCTGGCATCCCCGGTGTCCGGAGCGTTTGTTCAGAAGGCCTCACCTGAGAGTGAATACCTTCTCCACTTTGTTCATTCTGAAAAAACAAGGATTGAGAGGGCATCATGCCTGGAGCATCAGCTGTTTGTCCCACCTCGTTTTGTGCCATGTTATTGTCCATGGCCTCATTGGAAGCATAATTCATTTCCACGTTAGCCCGGCTTTTGGTGATCACACGCGGACGCGCCTGTTGTTGTTGCAGGCTTTCAATAGGCAGGGACTGGCTGCGCTGCGTTTGAACACTGAAAGTACCGGATGATTTGAGGGATTGATCAACCGATGCCTTATAGGAGCGTGACGGTCCGGCTTGATTATCAGGAGACTCCGCTAAAGAATCGGTCTGGTTTTTATCCTCTACGGCATCTTTTTCTGTATAATTATTAAACAGACTGGAAGATACACCGTTGAGCCGGGGAAGCAGATTTTCCTTGATATTATTTACATACTCCTGAGTCTGGGGCAAGACTCTTTCTGTCTGAGCAGTCTGGGTAATTGTATCATTATAATAAGGGGTCATGATGCTGCCGTCAGGCTCGATCTGAAAATAGCCGTAAGCCATCCCCTGGTCGAGACTGTTTCCCAGGGGTGAACGCAAAAGAGGCATTTGTACCTGGCTTGACGCAATATCTTCAGGTACATAGTAATACTGGTAATCCGTATACGGCCGGTCCTCTTCTGTCTGGATAAACTGGTCCAGCTTTTGTTTGACATCACGTCTGATCTGTTCGGCGACCGCGGCAAATTCACCCAGCCGGCGGCCTTCCAGCCCTTCAGCCAGGATTCTCAGCGAGTAGTATCCCAGCCCGGTCAGCACCAGCAGGGCCGCCAGAAGGATAACGGATAAAATAAACATTCGTCGATACATGATACACCTTTATATTAATCCCATGCATCACCAGGTATTAGATGATGACGATGTGGATTCAAAGCGGCGTTTTAGCCACCATATTGATAGCCTGCTCCGCGGACCGTTTTAATAATCCGGGGTTCAGGCGCGTTACCTTCAATTTTACTGCGTAATTTGGCAATATGCATATCCACGGTCCGGGTACCCAGTTCGGTCATGGTCTCACCCCAGACTTTTCCATATAATTCCTCCCGGCTGATGATCCGATGGGGATGGGCCGCGAAATACTGGAGAATCTCTCCCTCTCGTTTGGAAATTTCCAGTTTCTGATTATCTGATCTTATTTTTAAGCCGGCGATATCAACCTGCCAGTGGCCGAATTCAAAGGTCTGGCCCACTTTGCGGGCTGGGTCAGTCCTGCGCAGTACAGCCTGGATCCGGGCATGAAGCTCTTCCAGCGAGAACGGCTTGGTAATATAATCATCCGCACCCAGATTCAGGCCGGTGATCTTATCCTTTTCCTGTCCCTTGGCGGTAAGCATGATAATCGGGACCTGGAGGTCGCTTTGTCGCCATTGTCGGCACAGTTCCTCGCCGCTGACCTTGGGCAGCATTAAATCAAGCAGGATAATATCAAAATCTCCTTCTGCTACCCGCTGCCGGGCTTCCATACCGTCACATGCCTCGGTCACACCATAACCACGAAACTCCAGAAAATCCCTGAGCCCGATCCGGATTTTTTCTTCATCCTCAACAATCAATATTGATAGTTTTAATTCCATAATTCACCTATATTAAATATACGCTATATCGAATCGTAATATATGTAAAATATATGTAAAATTATTATACCTTGCGATGCAATCGAAATTTCTTGTATCTATTATTACATGATAATTAGCATCCATACAGTACTTTCTGTACAATCTCTATGCTCTTTCCATATCTGTTCCAAAATGAAAAACCCGATATCTGGACCACCAGCCAAATTTCCCTAATGCGGACTCGGCAGCCCTCAATAATATACATTAATAATGAGAAAGATTTGTAAAGGCAAGAAATAAAATAACTTGCACTCTATCAGGATGCAAGTATTTCCTTAACGGTCCGGGCCACGGCTTCGGGGGTGATACCGAATTTCTGGAAGCAGGTTTTACCGGGTGCGGAGGCGCCGAAGGAACTCATGCCGATGAAGATGCCTTTATCGCCGAGCCATTTGGACCAGCCCTGTTCCATGCCGGCTTCAACCCCCACGCGTGCGCTTACCTCTGGTAGCAGGACGCTGTCTTTATAGGCCTGGTCCTGTTTTTCGAAGAGTTCCCAGCATGGCATGCTTATGACGTGTACATTGATATTTTCTTTCAGGAGCAGTTCGGCGGCGTCAAGGGCGAGGCTGACTTCCGAGCCGCTGGCCAGTAAAAGGGCGTCGGGCGCGCCTGAACCGGTTTTATACAGGGTATAGGCGCCTTTTTCCAGTTGTACGGCGGAGGCGTACTTAGTCTGGTCGAGTACCGGCAGTCCCTGGCGCGTCAGGATCAGGGCGGTCGGGCCGTCGGTGTTTTTCAGGGCGCATTTCCAGGCCTGGGCGGTTTCGTGGGCATCGGCAGGCCGGATGACGGTTACGTTAGGTATCAGGCGCAGGGCGGCCACATGCTCTACCGGCTGATGGGTGGGACCGTCTTCGCCCACGCCGATGCTGTCATGTGTAAATACATAAATGGGATTGTGATGCGATAGTGCGGCCATCCGGATGGGCGGCCTCATATAATCGCTGAATACCAGGAATGTACCGCCATAAGCGCGGAGCAGGCCGCTGGCACAGATTCCGTTCATAACAGCACCCATGGCATGTTCGCGTACGCCGTAACGGATATACCGGCCGGTGGGACAGTCTTTCTGAAAATCGTCTGCACCTTTAAATTGAGTGTTATTGGAAGGAGTCAGATCAGCGCTGCCGCCCAGTACAAAAGGCAGGGCGCCCATCATACTGTTAAGTGTCATGCCGGAGGCTTTACGCGTGGCCATGGCCTGACCCGGTTCAAATTCAGGCAGGATTTCGTCGATATTAATCCCGTCAGCGCCGGCCTCGTAGAGTTTGAGTGTCCCGGCCAAATCGGGGAATTTCTTTTGATACTCCTGGCGTAACTGGTTCCACTGGTCTTGAGCCTGCCGGCCTTTTTCCACGGCCTGGCTCATGTGCTGTTTGACTTCATCTGGCACATGGAAGGTTTTTTCCGGGTCCCAGCCGAAGTTCTTTTTAATGAGTTTAATTTCATCAACGCCCAGCGGAGCACCGTGGGCGGTATGGGTATCCTGGAAGTGCGGACTGCCAAAGCCGATATGGGTGCGCAATTGGATCATGCTGGGTTGGCCTTTATGCTTTCTGGCTTTGTTGACGGCCCGTGCCATCATGTCTCTGTCGTTACCGTCGCCGGGCACCACCTGAACTTGCCAGTTATAGGCTTCGAACCGTTTGGCCCGATCTTCGCTAAAGGACAGATCCGTTTCGCCGTCAATGGTTATATGATTGTCGTCATAGATGAGGATCAGGTTATCCAGTCCCAGGTGACCGGCCAGTGAACAGGCTTCGGATGAAACACCTTCCTGCAGGCAGCCGTCGCCGGAGAACACGTAGATGTTATAATCAAATAAATCAAATCCCGGCCGGTTGAAAATGGCGGCCAGATGCTTTTGGGCAATGGCCATGCCCACGGCATTACCCAGTCCCTGGCCCAGCGGACCGGTAGTGACTTCCACACCGGGCGTGACTCCGTGTTCCGGATGTCCCGGCGTCTTACTGCCCCACTGGCGAAAGTTCTTCAATTCTTCCAGGGGCAGATCATAGCCGGTCAGATGGAGCATGGAATAGAGTAACATACTGCCATGTCCGGCCGAAAGAACAAAACGGTCCCGGTTGTGCCACTGGGGATTTTTCGGATTATATCGTAAAAACTGTGTCCATAAGGTGTAGGCCGCGCTCGCCATGCCCATAGGCATGCCCGGATGGCCGGAATTGGCCGCCTGAACGCCGTCCATGGATAAAAACCGAATGGTTTGTATACAAAGTTCGTCAAGGGTGTTCTGAGTTACGGCTTCTGATGAGTCTGGCATCTTGTTCTCCTCTTAGGGATTGTATATTCATAGCTAATAAACGGAGAAATATCTTAACGATGAAATCCCGACTTGGCAAGGCAAAACTGCCGGGATTGTGGAAATCTGTAAACTCGACACCCCTGAAATGGATATATCTCACAGGACCTGATCGTCGATTGTTTTTAGATGTTGCGAAAATATTTATTTTTGTTAGAATTTTGAACTCTATCATGATTTTTATGAAAATTTATAACTTCTTGTCAAAGTTAGAGTTATTATGAAATTGACTGATTTTCTGCAACCGGAATGTATCAAGTTGCCGTTAGAGGCCGGGGCGAAACGCCAGGCGATTACCGAACTAATTGATCTGCTCAATCACCATGATCTGCTCCTGGATTATGATAAGGCATATAAAGCAGTGATGGACCGGGAATCGGTTCGCAGTACAGGGGTTGGCCAGGGATTTGCCATCCCGCACGCCAAAACCGATGCGGTGGACCGGTTGGTCATGGCGATGGGCCGAACCGCCGAGCCGATTGATTTTGAAAGTATTGATAAAAAGCCGGTGGACCTTATTGTCCTGCTGATCTCGCCGCCGGATCAAACCGGGCTGCACATCCAGGCACTGGCCCGTATCTCGCGTCTTATGACCATCCCCCTGATTCGACCACAGATTACCGCAACGCAAACAGCGCAAGAACTTTATGAAATTATTCGTGAGCATCAATAGAAAAAAGAGGGCACAAAGGAACAAAGGCACAGAGGCACAAAGTGATTAATTCAAAGCTTCTTTTATACGTTATTTTTCATTTTGGGAGGATGATTTCGAATAATACCGTGATGTTTTAAAGCAGTGTCAGTATATTACGGATGTCATTTTTTCTGTAGGAGTCAAAGCATGTCAGCAAAGAGTGAAGGTTCTGAACATCTTTCGATGAATCCGCGTATTCAGCGGGACCGGCAGCTAATTCTTGATGCCAGGAAGAAAGGCAGGGGCGCCATGCTAAGCGCGTTTATCCGCTTGTCGGGACCCGGCTGGCTGCAAAGCGCGATTACGCTGGGCGGCGGCTCGCTTTCCTCCAGTCTGTATCTGGGGATACTGGTGGGATTCAGTTTTTTATGGCTGCAGCCGCTGGCCATGATCATGGGCGTTATTATGCTCAGTGCCATTGCGTATGTGACTTTGTCCACGGGTAAGCGGCCGTTCCGTGCTATTAATGAACATATCAATCCGGTTTTAGGCTGGGGCTGGCTGATAGCCACAATGATGGCCAACCTGGTCTGGTGCATGCCCCAGTTTGCCCTGGGCACAGCGGCCATTCAGCAGAATCTGTTACGGCAAATCGTTGGTCCTGATGTCATGCCGGACCCCTGGGGTAAAATTGTGGTAGTGGCAGGCATCTTGTGCCTGACGACCACGTTTGTGATGTTTTATACCGCCGGCGGGCGCGGCGTTAAATTTTATGAGATCATTGTCAAAATTATGGTCGGCATCATCATGTTATGTTTCTTCGGCGTGATCGTTCGTATAACGATTGAAGGCTCGCTGGACTGGCACGCGGTTTTCAAAGGGCTGATTCCTGATCTGGGCTATTTGTCGCGTCCGGTGGATACGCTTGCCCCGTTTATTGCCGGGGTGAAGCCGGAGTTCCAGAAGTTCTGGAGCGATATGGTCGTCAGTCAGCAGCGGGATGTGATGATCAGTGCCGCAGCCACAGCCGTGGGGATAAACATGACATTTCTGCTGCCTTATTCCATGCTGCGCAAGGGCTGGGATCGCCAGTTTCGGGGCCTGGCCATATTTGATCTGTCCACGGGTTTATTTTTCCCCTTTATTCTGGCCACAGGCTGTGTGGTTATTGCATCGGCCAGTCAGTTTCATGCCACCCCGGCGACCGGGTTCCTGGGTGAGCTTGACGCGCAGGGCCAGATCGTGCAGCCGGCAGAAAATTTAGTGGGCCCTTTTAACAGCCTTATGGAACAACGAATTAAATTTGAGATGGGAGATCAGGCGTACACGCAGTTATCTGATTTGGAAAAAACACAGCACCTGGAGGCCCTGCCGGCGGCGGACAGGAAGATGGCGGCCATGCTGGTCAAACGCGATGCCTTTAACCTGGCCGAAACCCTGGCGCCGCTGACAGGCAGGGTGTTCTCTCATTATATTTTCGGGATCGGTGTGCTGGGTATGGCCCTGGGCGCGATATCCATGCTGATGGTGATTAACGGGCTGGCATTGTGTGAATTGCTGAATCTGCCGGCGCGGGGCTGGCCGCAGCGGATCGGGGGCCTGATGGTATCGGTGGGAGCGCTGGGTCCGTTCCTGTGGACCGGGGGCAAGGCTCAATTCTGGCTGGCAATCCCCACGAGCGTGTTTGGGATGGTGTTACTGCCTATCGCCTACTTCACCTTCTTCCTGCTGATGAACCAGAAAAAGATACTGGGTGAAGACATGCCGCGCGGCGGGAAGCGGGCCGGCTGGAATGTATTGATGGCCGTCGCCGCGGGACTGGCCGCCTTTGGCAGTGTATGGAGTCTGTGGTCCAAATTGAAATATACCGGCCTGTTTATCCTGGCTGCATTCATCACCCTGGCCTTAGTCGTTCAGTTGATTCGCTCTCAAAGCAAACAAAAAGGGCCGGCGTGACCTAAAGCGTATGCGTAAGCTAAACGGCGCGAGCGGATTCGACTTCTTTAAAAAGTCCTTCGAAAAGAGGGCCGGATAGGTAACGTTCGGCGGCGTCGGGCAGGATGACAACGATGGTTTTGCCGCGGAATTCTTCCTCTTGAGAGAGCCGGTCGGCCACGGCGGCAGCAGCGCCGCAGGAGATGCCACAGAGGATGCCTTCTTCGCGGGCCAGACGCCGGCCGTACTGGATAGCAAAGTCACCGGAGACTTTTTCCACGCGGTCCACAAGTGAGAGGTCAAGGATATCGGGTATAAAACCGGCGCCGATACCCTGAATTTTATGGGGCCCGGGCTGCAGGTCTTCACCGGCGAGCTTCTGGGTGATGACCGGGCTTTCGGCCGGCTCCACAGCCACGGAGATAATCTGTTTACCCCGTATTTTTTTCAGATAGCGAGTGATACCGGTAATAGTCCCGCCGGTGCCGACCCCGCTGACCAGGACATCGATCTGACCTTCGGTATCGTCCCAGATCTCCGGACCGGTCGTTTTTTCGTGGATCTCCGGATTGGCCGGATTGGTAAACTGCTGGGGCATGAAATACTGGTCCGGATTGGAGGCCGCGATTTCTTCGGCTTTGGCAATAGCCCCGGCCATACCTTTAACACCGTCGGTGAGGATAAGGTTGGCGCCCAGGGCGATGAGTATCTTACGCCTTTCCATACTCATGGTTTCCGGCATGGTCAGATGAACTTTATACCCCCGGGCAGCTCCCACAAAGGCCAAAGCAATACCGGTATTTCCACTGGTAGGCTCAATGATTTCTCGCCCCGGGCCAAGCAGGCCCTTTTTTTCAGCGTCCCAGATCATATTGGCCCCGATCCGGCATTTTACCGAATACGCGGGATTGCGACCTTCGATCTTCGCTAAGAGTGTAGCCCCGCTGTCTTTACCGATATGATTGAGTTTAACCAGGGGAGTTTTTCCGATCGAAAATGAATTATCTTCATAGTAATTAGCCATGGGTCAACCTCTTGTTAAAAGCTGTTAAAATTACGCTTTTCCTACTTTGTTTGTAGGATAATATAAACTCAACGGGAATTTGTCAAGTAGTAAAAATAAGAGAAGTGAAGCCGTCTTTGGCCCGAAATAAAAATATTTCCCACCCTATTTAGATGCGGCTTTGTGATGATTTACGGGCCAGATCGATATTACTTTCCTAACGGCTGGATATGGCCGTTTTTAATGACGGTCAGAAAGACCTGGTCCATACCCTGGTGGTCTTGAGGTCCGTAATGTAACCGGACACCGCCCAGGTCAAAGGTCTTGGTACCGGAGACGGTCTGGATAAATTTTTCCCGGGTCAATTCGCCGTCCACCTGCTCGGCAATCATGCAGAAGAGCTTACCGACCATATAGCCTTCCAGGGTCACAAAACCTATCTCGGTATCAGGTTGATATGTTTGTATGGCCTCGGTGTATTCCTTTATCAGGGGTACACTCTGGTCCCAGGGGAAATTGACGACCTGCGAGATAATACAGCCTTCGCCGGCCTCACCCAGTTCCAATCGAAGCGCTTCAGTGCCTACAAATGATATATTGCAGAAAACCACGTCATTCATCCCAATTTTTCCGGCCAGCTTGATAAATTCGGCACAGGGCTTATATGCGCCGACCATGACCACGGCTTCCGGCTTGGCCCTGCGAATACTCATCAGTCCGCTTCTAACCGCGGTCGTATTTCGCTCATAGGCCCCGGTGGCACATAATTTCATATTTCGTTTTCCCAGGGCAATCTCTATGCCGGAAAGACCCGCCTTGCCGTAGTCGTCATTCTGATAGAAACAGGCAATGTTTTTAAATCCCATCTGGTCCATCAGGTATTGGGCGAGCTCTTCCATCTCCTGATAATAACTGGCGCGTACATTAATCACATACTTATTAAACGGATTACGCAGGAACTCTGCTCCGGTAAAGGGACCAAAGAACGGTACCCGGGCTTCTTCGGCCATAGGCACAACCGCCTTGGAGGTAGGAGTCCCGACCTCACCGATCAGCATGAAAACCCTGTCCTGATTAATAAGGCGATGGGTATTTTCGATGGCCTTCTGAGGCTCATAGCCGTCATCGAGGCTGACCAGCCGGATCTTCCGCCCTTTAATTCCACCAGAGGCGTTAACCTTTTCAAAGTACGCTCTCAGCCCTGCCTGCATCCCGGTTCCCAGCGCCTCAGCCGGCCCTGCCAGAGCACAGGATTGGCCTAACAGGATTTCACTGTCACTGATACCCGGTTCACCAAAGACATAAACCGTTAATCCAACTAATATGATCGGTATCGCCAAGGTTTTCATAAACATCCCTTTTATCAATCAGAACAATCCCACAACCACCCAGACCATCAGATAAACTCGGCATTGGCGGGTTTGCCAACCTCTTCCCGGGTCTTTACCGGGAATTCCAGTTCCTGCCAATTTTTCAGTTTGCCCCCATACTGCGGCCAGGTTAACGGGTCCGGGGCGAGCGGGCCGAGATAAATTTCCAGCCAGGTCAAATTGCCGTTGTATAAGGCGTCTGACTCTTCCGCGGTCAGGGAGAAGTCTGCCACCGCCGCGTTAAAGTCTTCCGCTAATTCCAGAATAAAGGAATCATCCTTGGCCGCCTTGTCCAATAGTTCCAATACCGATTCTTTGCTCATAATACAACCTCCTAAGTGATATACCAGCCGGTCCCGATAATCGGGAACCTGATCCTTAATATAGAAATTATGTCAATGGTTCTCCCCCCAGGCAAATCATCAGAAAGGAAATCAGGACTTTTACCTGGTAATAATTAAGGAGCGGTTACTAATTTTGAGGGATGTATCAATTATGAAGGCTAAATATTTATCTGACCCTGGTTATGTTTTCGGTTTTTATCAATGGTCTCCGTACTCCTGTTGTAACCGGGAGAGAGCGGGCATAACCTCTTCCAGGCGCAGGGCGGGAGGTAAGGGGCCCCACATGGTCATGGTAAAGGTCATGGAATTGATCTGGTTGAGCGAGCCGTGGGTGCTGGTGGCGCCTCCGATAATCGTGTTAAAAAAAGCACTGCCGTGGACCCAGCCGTCCTCCAGGCAGACAATCAGATCAGCGGGTATTTGTACCAGTCCGTGAAAGGCCATCCATATCCGGCGCAGGGGGTCCGGATAGATATGAGTAACGGTCGCTTCAAACAGAGCCTTATCGTTGATAAACCCGGCATGATCTGCCTGGCCGGCCTGTTTAAGCTCTTTGATAATAGGCCCCAACCGCAGGGGATCACCATATTCCGGCGTATAACTATAGGATCCATTATTATGGCGAATGACGGCTTTGCCGTCGATGGTCTGTACCACAATGGAATCATTCTGGGGATAACAGGCCACGGTGGCCGCCGGATCCTGCAGTAAAACGCCAGCCACGCCGGCCGGATCGTCAGTAAAATAAGCGGCATAGGTTACCAGACCGTATTCGACCGTAACCACATCCCCGGGCTTTTCCAGTTTTTTATTCAGGCGATAACCATGATCTCTCAGTAATTTTTCGAAGGTCACCCGGCCGCGACCTGACATATTATGACCATGATCCGCCAGCAGCGTAATCTTCACCTTTCCTTTCCTGTCATGCACTATCTCTTCGCAAAACTGGTCGATAGTACGCAGATATCTAAGAATCGCTTCCCGGCCGCCCTGCGTGCCCAGTCCCGCAGTGCCCACACTGTAGGCCATGGTCGTGCCGGTCTGCGCCTGGCGAAATACTTCCATCATCCCCCGCAACTCATGCTCGAACACCATTTGGGGACTGGTATAGGCCATGGTGTCCAGCATGAACGAGCAGCGATAATCCAGACGCCGAGACCAGTCGGCCGCCTCGCCGCTGAGATACATATCGTTACCGTTTACCAGACGATTATTCACACGATCAAAGTATGTGGCTTCATAGAAAATCGGCTGACGCCCGCCGAAAAGACGCTGAAACGCCAGGTCCGTCATCGCCGGAAACGTACTGACGGTCCGGGCCGGCGGATAAAACAGCCGGAAATGCCCCTGCTCATAAAGTTCTTCCACCAATTGAAACGGGACTCCGTCCAGAGCAATGATAAAATGGGGCAGCTCGTTTTTATCCAGATCATCAAGAAAAACCTTTTCTAATGCCTGCGTTTCGTTTTGGACATAACCCAGTTCCACCTTGCGGCCGTGTGCATCCAGTT
>JAFGHE010000196.1 GCA_016930295.1 Sedimentisphaerales bacterium | reverse complement strand
GGCAGCTTGGGTAATTCGATCAGCAAAATGACTGGCCACTCTATGAATCCTTTCAATAAACTTAACTATAAAAAAAATAACAAGTTAGCTATGTAATAATCAGCATGATAACACACATACTATAGTGACAAAGTTCAAGAGTTCAAGTCAAAACCTCTGAATTCCATCTTTTTCTCATCCTGCAAAATCTTTTACTCCCTCTCGTTATTTTAATTGCATATTTGAAATGATTATTTAAAATATACATTATACTCGTACTTTTTCCATTGGTATGCTACTATTATCTGATGTTACTGATTGATCAGGACATAATTACGAGCATGCCTCTGTTATCAGCCCCGTGGGCACAGGAGATGAGGATGGCCTACCGAAAAGACGGTATAGATACTCATGATAAACTTCTTGAGGTCGCATCCATAGTATTTGCCGAAAAGGGCTATCGTGATACCACCGTGGCGGAAATCTGCCGTCTCAGCCATAGTAATGTTGCCGCGGTGAACTACCACTTCGGAGGCAAGGACAAACTCTATGAACAGGTCTGGCGCAATGCCTTTGCCGAAGCGATACGGGTTTACCCTCCTGACGGCGGTCTGGAGCCGGATGCCCCCCCATCCGAACGACTCCATGCCTTGATTTACTCCCTGCTGCATCGTATCCTCGATGACGGTCGCCTGGGATATGCCGGCAAAATACTTTTGCAGGAAATGGCAGATCCAACCGAGGTCATTCGGCGCATACTCCAGAATCTGATCCGGCCGCTCCGCCAGCGCACACGCGGTATCATTAAGGAGTTGCTCGGTCCTGATGCCATCGATAAAAATATTGATTTCTGCCTGATGAGCGTCATCCACCAATGTCTGGCTATGGGCTTTCTCAGAGAACAAATGCATCCACCCATGTTTAAAACCAAAGTCACGGAAGAACGGATAGACGACCTGGTGGACCATATCACCCGATTTTCACTGGCCGGAATTGCCGCCACCCGGGAGGAAAAGCTATAATATATGGAAATAAGGCCAGACAGTCTGACGCGTTCAGCCGGTCTGTATAAGATAATTAAATACAGATATCCTTATCAACCTCAAAAAGATTCCGGCGCTTAGCGAATCCATCCGCGATTAAAAAGAACAGGTGCCCTCCGAAAGAACCAAAATGACAAATTCCACAATAAAATTATTTTACATTTTTTTACTCAGTGTGACCTGGGGATGCGCGCCGGAGATAAAAACCGTGCCGTCTCCGGTTCTTTTGCCCGAAACATTTTCTGCAACCGGAGGGCAGCCCTTACCGGATAAATGGTGGCTGTCGTTTCAGGATGAACTCCTGAATACCCTTATGGAACAGGCTCTTACCGATAACTTCGATATGCTCATCGCCTGGGACCGCCTGGCCCAGATGGAGGCGATTGCCGTACAATCCGGAGCTGAGCTGCTACCCGAGGTTAATCTTTCCGGCTCAGCCTCTCGCACGCGTGAGGATACCGACAGCCGGACCAGTTATTACAGCCTTTACAGCATCGGGGTTCAGGTCAGTTATGAACTGGACCTGTGGGGCCGAATCCGCGCTGCACATCAGGGAGACCTGCTCATGGTCGAGGCCAGCCGGGAAGATGTCAACGCCACCGCTATCATCCTGAGTGCCCGGATCGCCAAGACCTGGTATCAACTGGCCGAGGTCAGAGCTCAAATCAAGGTCATCGACAAGCAGATACAAACCAATAAAACAGTCCTGGAATTGATAACCACCCAGTTCCGCAATGGCGTTTCCGGCGCAGCCGATGTGCTTCGTCAGCGACAACTGGTAGAGGCACGCCAGGGTCAGCGTATTCCTCTCCAGGAAAGAAAGGCCGTACTTCAGCATGAATTAGCCGTACTACTCGGCACTACGCCGGGCCTTATAGCCGAACCGGCAGAAAACCATCTGACCGATTTACCTCTATTACCCACCGTACCTGTCCCGGCTGAGTTGATCCAGAGGCGTCCGGACGTCAGAGCAGCTTTTTTGGCGGTTCAGGCAGCAGACCAGAATGTAGCAACTGCCATTGCCGACAAGTTTCCCCGGATCAGCCTCTCGGCACAAACCCAAACCTCAGCCACCCAGGTGCGAGACCTGTTTGACAACTGGCTGGCCAATATCGCCGCCAACCTCGTGCAGCCATTATTTGATGGGGACCGTCGCCAGGCCCGGGTCGATTATAACCGGGCGGTACTCTCCCAGACCATCCATCAATATAGCAGGGTGCTCCAGAACTCGATTCGCGAAGTGGAAGATGCCCTTATCCAGGAACAACAACAGGCCCAATATCTACAAAGCCTGGAAAAACAACTGGAAATCGCCCGAGAGGTCATGACCCGCACACGTGAAAGTTACCTCAAGGGCCAGTTTGACTATCTCAGAGTCCTGGATTCACTGGTATCAACCCAGATTCTCGAACTCAGCTGCCTCTCGGCCAAACGAGAATTAATTGACCGCCGGATTGAACTGTGCCAGGCCATTGCCGGGAGTTGGGAAATGGAAAAACCGGAAATAACGTCTATAGAAGATCTGGAAACATCAAACCAGACAACTATGTAAAATATTGGAAATAATAATATAAACCTGTTTCAAGGAATACTTATGAGCCCGATAAACAAACATGTATCCTCATCGCCGGCCCAGCGCATCCCTGGCCGCCTTCACTCTCAGGCAGGCGGGATCATGGCGATCCTTATCATCCCCTTAATCCTGATAGGCGGGGGTATTTACCTGGCGTACTACCTGTATAAGACCAGCCCCAAATCGGACCGGACACCGCCGGCACCTCAGGCTCGACTGGTTGATGTCATCACCGTCCAGCGCCAGGACGTCCCTACGACAATTAATGCCATGGGCACTGTAATACCCGCCCGCGAAGTGATTTTAAAACCACAGGTCTCCGGCCGGATTATCCAGATTAATCCCGAATTGATACCCGGCGGCCTGTTCCAGGCCGGCCAACTCCTGATGACCATTGACCCCGCTGACTATGAATTAATGGTTAAACAAAGACAAACCGAAGTGGCTCAGGCCGAAAGCAATCTTAAAATTGAACTGGGCAACCAGGCCGTTGCGCAGCAGGAATTTGAGCTTCTCGGTGAACATGTCCATGAGGCGGATAAAACTCTGGTTCTACGCGAACCACAATTACTGTCTGTGCAAAGCAGGCTGGAGGCAACCCGGGCTCAACTGGAACAGGCAAAACTCGATTTGGAACGAACCCGTATCTCCGCGCCTTTCAATGCCATCGTTAATGAAAAATATGTCGATATTGGAACAACCGTATCACCGTCCAGTTCGCTGGCAACCCTGACCGGCACGGATGAATACTGGATCGAAGCACTCGTACCCGTCGATCAGTTACAATGGATTATAATACCCCGCCAAAATGGCGACCAGGGGTCACACGCACGGATCTATAATACCTCCGGATGGGCGGACGATGAATACCGGGAAGGACAGGTTATTCGACTCAGTGGCGAACTGGAAACCAACGGACGTATGGCCCGGCTGCTGATTTCGATCAATGACCCGCTGGCCCTGAACACTGAAAACACAGGCGATCAACCACTCCTTATCGGTTCCTATGTTCGCACCGAGATCGCCGGCCAGACCATTCCATCCGTTGTCAGACTGGACCGCTATCTCCTGCGCGACGGGGACAATGTATGGGTATGTACTCCTGAGAATACTCTGGAGATCCGGCCGGTCAAGGTCGTTTTTCGATCGGAAAATAATGTACTCATCACTAAGGGGCTTGAATCCGGCGACCGGGTTATCATCACGGATATGGCGGCCGTGGTCAACACTATGCCCGTCCGACTGCCCGGCCCACCAGAGAAAACCGATCAAAACCAGCCAACTCAAGCCAATAATAAGGATACGCCCTGATGATTCAAGAAAATGTAAATGACTCCGTAAATCAGGACCGCGGTGCAATTGCCTGGATGGTCCGCAACCGGGTAACTCCAAACCTGCTGATGCTGGTCCTGCTTATTGGAGGTTTAATAGTTATAACCCAGATTAAACAGGAGGTCTTCCCGGATTTCGATATAGACATTGTGAATATCCAGGTACCCTATCCCGGCTCCAGCCCGGAGGAAGTCGAACAGGGAATTATTCTGGTCATCGAAGAAAGTATCCGGAGCCTGGACGGTGTCAAGGAAATCAATGCCACCGCTTCCGAAGGTTTTGGCGTTGTCTCCGCCGAACTGCTGGAAGATGCCGATGCCCAGAAAGTGTATCAGGATATCAAACAGGAAATCGACCGGATCATAACCTTTCCCGAAGATGCCGAAGAGCCGGAAGTGAGTCTGCTGGTACGCCGGCGGGAAGTTCTGCAAATACAGCTATATGGTAATGTCAGCGAGTGGACCCTGCGCGAACTGGCTGAGGAAGTGCGCGACCGGCTGCTCCAGGATGAGCAAATAACCCAGGTCGATCTTATTGGCGCTCGCCGGTTTGAAATCCATGCCGAGGTCCCCCAGAACGTTTTGCGCACCTACGGGCTGACCCTGGACGACATCGCGCGCAAAATTCGGTCCACCTCCGTGGAAATCCCCGGCGGTTATATTGAAACCAAAGGCGGAGACATACTCCTGCGTGTGAAACAGCGGCGCGACTGGGCCCGCGAGTTTGCACGCATACCTATCCTGACCACAGCCGAAGGTACTATCCTTTATCTGGAAGACATCGCCCGGGTCAGCGATACCTTTGAAGATTCGGACCAGGAGGCAAACTTCAATGGCTACCCGGCCGTGGGAATAGGAGTTTATCGGATCGGCAAGGAAACTCCCATCCGGATATCCGATGCCACACGCAAAGCCATGGCCGAAATCGAAAAGGACCTGCCCCCCGGTGTTCACTGGGCCGTCAACCGTGACCGGTCCGACATTTACCGGCAGCGTCTGCATCTGCTCTTAACAAATGCCTGCTATGGCATTGTATTGGTCCTGATCCTTCTGAGTCTGTTTCTGGAGATCAAACTGGCATTCTGGGTCATGATGGGGATCCCCGTCTCGTTCCTGGGCGCTTTTCTTTTTCTGCCGAGTATGGATGTTACTATCAATATGATATCCATGTTCGCTTTTATCATAGCGCTGGGGATCGTAGTGGACGACGCAATTATCGCCGGCGAAAACATCTACGAGTATCGACAGCGCGGGATGGGCCTTATCGACGCCGCCATCCGCGGGGTCCGGGACGTTTCCATTCCCATCGGATTCAGTATTTTGACCAATATCGTGGCGTTTCTGCCCTTATGCTTTGTACCCGGTTTCATCGGGAAAATATGGCGTGTTATACCGTTTGTCGTTATCACGGTATTTTTCATTTCCTGGCTGGAGTCCGTATTGATCCTGCCGTCTCATCTGGCTCATTCCCGACGTTCCAAACAGGGTCCGCTGCACAGGGCCCAGGAGGCATTCAGCCGCTTTTTCATCCGCTGCGTGGAAACACTGTATGGCCCGTTTCTGGACAAATGTATGCGTTACCGTTATATAACCATAGCAACCGGAGTAATGATTCTGGCCCTCATTATAGGATATGTCGCCAGCGGACGTATCGGTATCATATCCATGCCGCGCGTGGAGTCGGACCGGTCAGTCGTTACCGCCATGCTCCCCTATGGCTGTTCCTTCGAAAAGGCCGCGGCCGTGCGGGATGCTCTGGTTGAATCGGCGCAGGAATTAAGCAGGAAAAACGGCGGCGACGCACTAATGGAAGGAATCTTCTCGCTGGTGAATGAAAACGAAGTCGAGGTTACCTTATATCTGACACCCCCGGAGGTACGTCCAATCACCACGACCGAACTGACCAAACGATGGCGCGCGGCGGTAGGACCCATTCCGGGTCTGGAGTCCCTGCGTTTCGAAGCAGACCGGGGCGGACCGGGATCCGGAGCAGCCCTGACCGTGGAACTCAGTCATCGTGATATCGATATCCTGGACCAGGCCAGCGCCAAACTGGCCGATATCCTGGGTGGATTCCCGAATGTCGAAGATATCGACGACGGTTATACGCCCGGCAAGCAGCAGCTCAACTTCACGCTCAAACCGGAAGGCGAAAGCCTGGGACTGACTGCCTACGAAGTGGCGCGTCAGGTACGCAACGCCTTCTACGGCGCCCAGGCCCTGCGACAGCAACGTGGTCGAAATGAAATCAAGGTCATGGTCCGCCTGCCGGAACATGAACGGATCAGCGAATACACTATTGAACAACTGCTCCTGCGTACTCCGTCCGGGCGCGATGTCCCCTTGAGGCAGGTAGTCAATGTTGAACGCGGCCGGGCCTATACCAGTATTACCCGTCGTAACGGACGCCGTACCGTGACCGTAACCGCGGATGTGGAACCCATCGAGGAAACTAACCAGGTCATGGCCACGCTCAATAGCGATATCCTGCCCCAGTTGGTTCGTGATTTTCCGGGCCTGTCCTATGGTTACGAAGGGCGCCAGGCCGATTTCAACGAGAGCATGGCCAGCCTGAAGGTTGGATTTATCATGGCCCTGCTGGCCATTTATGTGCTGCTGGCCATTCCCTTCCGCAGTTACATTCAGCCCCTGATTGTTATGGTGGCGATTCCGTTCGGAATCATTGGCGCCGTACTCGGACACATGCTTATGGGCTATGCTCTCAGTATTATGAGCATGATGGGCATCGTGGCCCTCTCAGGCGTGGTTGTCAACGATTCTCTGGTACTTATCGACTATGCCAATCGACAGCGCAAGGAAGGATGCTCAATGTTTATGGCCGTACACCAGGCCGGCATCCGACGCTTCCGCCCCATCCTGCTGACCACCCTGACCACCTACGGCGGCCTGGCGCCCATGATCTTTGAAACCTCACGACAGGCCAAGTTCATGATCCCCATGGCCATCTCCTTAGGATACGGCATTTTATTCTCAACCAGTGTCACACTGGTACTCGTACCTGCCCTCTGCATGATTACGGAAGATGTACGCAACCTGTTTATCCGTTCACCTCAAACCAAAAAAATCGCTGAAAATCCAAACCATGCTTAATATCTGCCCGCCTGCCATCCTTTTATGCAGCATCAGCACGACTTTCCCTGGGGACGACGCCGCCTGATCGTCCAAATTTCTCAGGAAACATCCAACTTACCTGGCATAGCCTATACGCTGTACCTTCGTGCCTCTGTGCCTTCTTATTTCAGATGCCACCGTCAAAAGTGGATATTGGCATTTAAAATCGTTGTTTTTAATCCAGAAACAACCGCTCGAAATACTTTTGACGCTAGCGTCATTTCAGCTTATCTATATACGGTCGGCCCGCCCGATATAATTCTATCATAATCAGGATTTTATCGGCCAGGTCCGGGGCATTTCCGGCCCGGTACATCTGCTCGGCCTTTTGTGCTGTTTCCACGGCCTGGGGGAACTGACCCGATGCGGCATAGGCCGCAGCCAAAGCATTCAGAGTAAAGGGATTGGAAAATCGAGTCAGTTCACATGCCTGCAAAGCATAGCGCAAAGCCTTTTCGGGATTACGAATATCCTCGCTCGGGTGGGTGGCTCTGATCCAGGCCAGATTAAATAACACCTGAACCAGATCCGGCCGGTAGCTTAGAGCCTTTTTCCAGTTATCGATTGCTTTTTGATATTCCCCCTGTTGATAATATAATCCCGCCAGTGAAACATAAACCTTCGCTTGATCCGGCTGTAAACGCAGAGATTCCTGCCAATAGCTTTCCGCCTCGTCCAGCTGGCCGGTTTCCTTATAGGCCCTGGCTATATTGGCAAGATATTCAAAATTGTTCGGTACCTGCTCGACAAGGACTTTATAATAATAAAGGGCTTCTTGATACTGTTTTCTTTTCAAGTAAATATCGCCCAGATGACGGTTGACATAGGGAATCCGAGGATACTCTTTAACCAGTTCCTGGCAAATGTCCACCACCCGATCATCCTGGCCCTTATGGATAAGAGTAGCTATTTCGGAACTCCTGACATGACATTTGATATAATCTTTAGGATCTTCTTTACTTTGATCAAATTCAAACGCGTTTTCATCTACACTCCCATCAGTAACATAACCCAATGATTCGAGTCGCTGGCGTGCTTTTTCATTTAATTCGAATTGACTACCCGATAAATCACGCTGCAACTGGGACTCCAGAATCTCTCGTAATCGATCCTGCATAATCCGGGCCCGCGGTTTCTGCTCATCAATAAGATTATGCTCTTCCCCGGCATCCTCACGCCAATTATACAACTCCGGGCGCGTTGTCTGAATATATTTCCAGTCCCCACATACTACCCCCAGTAGAGAATTGAGTTTATGGTAGGTCGGTATCAGACTTTCACAATAGAAATATCGTTCCTGCTCGATAGGTTCTTTCTGGTTCATTACGTTCAGACTTAAATCAATTCCGGATAGCTCCTGGGAATATTCAATCCCCAATAAGCCACACACCGTCGGCACGATATCCACTAATCCCACGGGTGTGTCTATGATCCGAGGTTCACTATTACCCGGTATTCTCATTACCAGCAGAACTTTTACAACGCCTTGATATATAAAATAACTATGCTCCGCCTCGCCGTGTTCACCCAGCATCTCACCATGATCGGAAGTGATAATCACTAATGTATTATCATATAAATTCAGTTCCTTGAGTTTATTGATCACCAAGCCTAAACAATGGTCGGCATAGGCCACTTCGCCCGTATAAAGACTTTTTAATTCAGTCATTTTAAAGGGAGATTCCTTGAAAAACTGAGACCGGTACGGCTCCGCAGGTGCATAATCAACATGAGGATCATAATAATGTAAAAACAAGAAAAACGGATTCTGGCGATTTTTCGTGAGCCAATCGTTCGCCAACCGCGTGACTTCCTCGCCCTTACGCTCAATACAATAACCATCTTCTCCAATCTCATCCTCAATCGCATCGTTATAATAATCAAATCCCTGCGAAAGACCAAACTGCCGATCAAGAATAAATGAACCAACAATCGCTCCCGTATTAAAACCCTGTTGCTTGAAAATCTCCGCCAGGGTTACACTGGACGGACTTAACTGGTACCCTTTATTGTCGTGCACACCGTGATAAAGTGGAATGGTGCCGGTCAGCATGGTACTGTGCGCCGGCAACGTCAGCGGAACCGGAGAAAAAACATGCTTAAAGAGAACTCCTTCACCCGCTACCGCGTCAATATTGGGAGTTGTCTTATCCGAATAACCATAACAACTCAAATAATCAGGCCGGCAGGTGTCGATGCTGATCAATAGTACATTCTGTATCTTATTTACAGACCGCCTGAACAAAATCCAATATCCTGCGCCCACAAAAATCAGTGCCAATATACATATTATTCTAAATTTATGTTTCATGATGATAATGCTGTCCTTATAATAATATCTTCACAGGAGGGACCGAATCTATATCAACTCTAGCGATGAAGTAGTTGACTAATACATATCCATCTTATGATAATATTAAGAAATGCTGAATAGTTTCAATATGCTCATTATTGCCTTCTCCTTACGTTCATATTTCCTCTCACTCCACTATTTCCCTCACAATCACTCTGTGCCCTGTTGTCTCGGCGTAGTCATGAGACGAAGCCGGATGTACCCTCTTATTATGGCTTATCTATATACGGTTGTCCAGCCTTATATAATTCCATTTTTTCCCGAATTTTCTCTACCAGATCATCGGCTTTTTGAGCCTGGTATATCTGCTCGGCCTTTTGTGCTGTTTCCACGGCCTGGGGGAACCGGCCCGTCGCGGCATAAGCCGCTGCCAGGGCATTCAGGGTGAGAGGATTGGAAAATCGAGTCAGTTCACATGCCTGCAAAGCATAGCGCAATGCCATGTCAGGATCGCGGATATCCTCGCGCGGGTGGGTGGCTTTTATCCAGGCCAGGTTATATAAAACCTGAATCCAGTCCGACTTGTAACTTAAAGCCATCTTCCAGTTATCGATGGCTTTTTGATACTCCGCCTGAAGATAATATGATTCTGCCAGCAAATTATAGAGCTCCGGCTGGTTCGGATTTAAACGCAGGGCTTCCTGCCAATGGTCGCCGGCCTCTTCCGGATGTCCGGTTTCCATATAGGCGCTGGCTATTTGGGTATGCAATTTAATATTTTCCGGTTCATACTCAACAAGCACCGTAAAATAAGCAAGAGCTTGCTGGTATTGTTTTCGTTTAAAGAAAATCTTTCCCAGATAACGATTGACAAACGGGACCTGAGGATACTTCTTAACCAGTTCCCGGCAAATTTCCAATACCTTCTCCTCCCGGCCCTCATTGTAAAGGATTGCGACCTCGGATCTTTTGACATTACATTCTATGTAATCCTTTGGATCATGCCTGCTTTGATCAAATTCAAAGGAACGACTATCCACACTCCCATCGGCAACATACCCCAGGGATTCGAGTCGTTTGCGTGCTTCATCATTGAGTTCGAATTGACTATCCGAACCATTGCGTCCTGCCTGTGATTCCAGTATCTCTCGCAACCGATCCTGCATTATGCGGGCGCGGGGCCCTTGCTCATCAATGAGGTTATGCTGTTCCTGTCCGTCCTGGCGCCAATTATAAAGCTCCGGGCGTGTCGTCTGGATATATTTCCAGTCTCCGCTGACCACTGCCAGAAGCGTGTTGGCGTTATAATAAGTCGGCAATAAACTTTCACTATAGAGAACCCGTTCCTCATCTGCCGCTTCTTTGCGGGTAAGCACGTTCCGATTTAAATCAATACCGGATATCTCCTGTGGATAATCAATCCCCAATAATCCGCAAACCGTCGGCACAATATCCACCAGACCCACAGGCGTGTCGATAACCCGGGGTTCGGTATGCCCCGGTATCCTCATGATCAGAGGAACTTTCACAGCACCCTGATAAATAAAATAGCCATGCTCCTCTTCTCCATGCTCACCCAGCATTTCACCATGATCGGAGGTAATAATCAGCAACGTATTATCATAAAGATTCAGTTCCCTGAGCCTGGTTATGACCTGGCCGATACAATAATCGGTATAAGCCACTTCGCCGGCATAAAGACTTTTTAATTCCGCCATTTTAAAGGGAGATTTCTCAAAAAACCGCGACCGGTACGGTTCCGGGGATTCATAACGAAGATGGGGGTCATAATAATGTAAAAATAAAAAAAACGGCTTTGAGGAATATGCTGCCAGCCACCCGTTCGCAAACCGGGTGACTTCCGCGCCGCGGCGCTCGCTGAAACGACCATCCTTACTTATATCTTCCTCAAACGTGTCGTTGTAATGATCAAATCCCTGGGATATGCCAAACTGTCGATTAAGAATAAAAGAGGCAATAACGGCCCCCGTCGTAAAACCCTGCTCTTTTAAGATCTCCGCCAGAGTCACATTGGACTGATCCAGCCGGTAACCGTTATTGTCATGCACTCCGTGATAAGGGGGAATCGTGCCGGTCAACATGGAACTGTGCGCCGGCAACGTCAGCGGAACCGGCGAAAAAACATTCTCAAAACGAATCCCCTCTCCGGCCACCGCATCAATATTCGGAGTCGTCTCGCGCGCATAACCATAACAACTCAAATAATCCGACCGGCAGGTGTCAATACTGATTAATATTACATTCTGTATGCTGTTAACGGACCGACCGGATAAATACCAATAACCCAAGCCCGCTAAAATCAGTGCCATTACAGATATTATTATAATTTTACGTTTCATGACGAATGTTACATTGTTATTATCTGACATTTATCGACTTTCCCTTACTTTCTCATTTCCGCTCACTCCATCATTACTCTGACAATCACTTTGTGCCTTTGCCACTCTGTGCCTTCTTATTTATGGTTTCTCTCGAAACGGTTGTCCAGCCTTATATAATTCTATTTTTTCCCTGACCAGCTTTGCCTGCTCCCCGGCATTTTGGGTAATATATATCTGTTCGAGCTTTTGGGCTGTTTCCACGGCCTCGGCAAACTGACCGGTCGCCGCATAAGCCGCAGCCAGGGCATTTAATGCGTCGGGATGGGAAAACTGAGTCAATTCACACGCCTGCAGGGAATAGTTCAGGGCTTCGGCCGGCCGGCGAATATCCTCCCGCGGGTGAGTCGCCCTGATCCAGGCCAGATTACATAATACCCGTAACCAGTCCGGCTGGTAGCTCAACGCCTTTTCCCAGTTATCAATCGCTTTTTGATACTCACCCTGAAGATAATATAATTCCGCCAGAGCATTATAGATCATCGGCTGCCGGGAATTGACACGCAGGGATTCCTGCCAATGATAACAGGCTTTCTCCCTGTCTCCGGTTTCCATATAGGACTTGCCCATAGCGGCGTGTAACTTAAAATCGTCAGGCGCCTGCTTGAAGACCACGGCATAGTATGTAAGCGCTTTTTGGTAGTCTCCCCGGCTGAAGAAGGTATCCCCCAGACGACGATGGATAAATACCATCTCAGGGTATTCCTCAGCCAGTTCCATGAAAATTGCTAATACCCGATCCTCCCTGCCCTCGCTGGAAAGAACAGCCGCTTCCGATGTTTTTATATGTAATCCAATATAATCCTTCGGATCTCCCTTATTCTGATCAAATTCAAATTTGTCATCATCGATTCTTCCCTCGGCCACGTATCCCAGGGATTCGAGTCGCTTTCGTGTCTCATCATCTAATATGAATCGGCTCTCCGATATATCATGCTGTATCTGAGACTCCAGAATCTGCTGGAGCCGGTCCTGCATAATACGAGCCCGGGGATTTTGCTCAGCGATGAGATTATGCTGTTCGAAACTGTCCGCACGCCAATTATAAAGCTCCGGACGGGTCGTCTGGATATATTTCCAGTCCCCGCTCACTACCCCCAGAAGTGAATTAACGTTACAGTAAGTCGGCAAAACACTTTCGCAATAGATATAGCGCTCCTGCTCCGCCGGCGTTTTCGGGGCAATTACGGTCCGGTATAAATCCATCCCCGAAACCTGGGGGGGATAGTCAATCCCTAATAACCCGCACACAGTCGGTACAATATCCAACAGACTAACGGGCCGGTCTATCACCCGGGGCCTGATCCTATCCGGTATCTTCAATATCAGGGGAACTTTAACAGCACTTTGATAAATAAAATACCCGTGTTCTTCTTCGCCATGTTCACCCAGCATTTCCCCATGATCAGATGTGATAATCAGCAACGTATCGTCATAGACCCCAAGCTCCTTGAGCGTGTTTATCAATTGCCCGATACAATAGTCGGTATAAGCCACTTCCCCGGCATAAAGATTGTTTAATTCCTCCCTTTTCGAAGAAGAATTCCGGGAAAACTGCCATCGGTACGGTTCCGGAGGATTATAATCCGTGTGAGGATCATAATAATGCAAAAACAAAAAGAACCGTTTATCACGGTTTTCCTGCAACCACCTGGTCCCGAATCGGGTCACTTCCTCGCCTCGGCGCTCACTGAACAAATCCCGATTTTTTATCTCTTCCTCAAATGTGTCATTGTAATAATCAAATCCCTGAATTATTCCAAACTTACGGTTAAGTATAAAGGAGCCAACAACCGCCCCCGTGGTAAAACCCTCCTCTTTTAATACCTCCGCCAGCGTCACATTCGATTCAACCAATCGGTAGTTCTGATTGTAACGGACACCGTGATACGGTGGAATCGTGCCGGTCAACATGGAACTGTGCGCCGGCAACGTTACCGGCGCGGGTGTAAAAACATTCTTAAAAAGAATTCCTTCATGCGCCACCGCGTCAATATTCGGAGTCGTTTGGCGGGGATAACCATAACAACTCAGATAATCAGACCGGCAGGTGTCAATGCTGATTAACACCACATTGCGTATCAGAGTAAAAGACCGGCGGGATAAAAACCATAATCCGGAACTGATAATTACCACTGCCAATAAAACTATTATGGTAATTAATTTACGGTTCATGACCTTATAATTTTTCAAATCTTATCACTATTTCTTCTCGAAATAGACAGTATACCAGATAATAACCTCGACATCAAGTAAAGAACTCAAATCCCTGCCCCTTTTTCCTTTCTCTTCCTTACTCCGATGCTACCGTCAAAAGTGGATAGTGGCAAATAAAACCGCTGTTTATAATCCAGAAACAAACGCTCGCAGCACTTTTGACGCCGGCGTCTACTC
>JAFGHE010000195.1 GCA_016930295.1 Sedimentisphaerales bacterium | reverse complement strand
TGATGCTACCGTCAAAAGTGGATATTGGCAAATAAAACCGCTGTTTATAATCCAGAAACAAACGCTCGCTGCACTTTTGACACTGGCGCCATAATGATCAAAAATTATTAACTAACATTTTGTCTGTTATGAGAATTATTGCCGGAACCAAAGCCAGAATGACCTTGTTACCCCCGAGGGACAAAACCACACGCCCCATCACCGACCGGGTCAAAGAGTCTCTGTTTTCAATCTTGGCCGAACACCTTGATCAAGCCTGTGTCGCGGATTTGTTTTGCGGCACCGGCTCACTCGGCCTGGAAGCGCTAAGCCGGGGGGCAGCCCGCGCCATTATGGTCGATTCGGATCTAGATGCCCTGAAACGACTTAGAGAAAATATTACCCGGTTGAACTTCGAAAAACAAACATCAGTTTTTCGACTCAATGCGTTTAAATCTGGAATTCCTGACAAGGTCAAAAATAAGATTATAGACTCATGCAGCCTGGTCTTTGTCGATCCGCCCTATGCCCTCTCCCGCGAGACAACTCCGGAGTCCGACCTGGGACGGCTTATGATAAAATTAGGCTCTCAGGTGGCTCCTCAGGCGATTATTGTGGTCCGCCACGAAAAAAAGGTTAAAATGCCCCTTACGTGTCAACAGGCCGGAATAGATGCCGATCCTGTTCAGATTCTGCAAGTTTACGACCGGCGTGATTATGGTTCGATGGCGATAACCTTCTATCAGGCAGAAAGTTAGGATTGATGAAAAGACAAGGAGATGTGATGATGCCGACGATTAAGGATGTTAAAGTAAGTAAACCCAGTGAGGAAGAGGTGGCGAAATGTCAAAGCTGGCCGATTTGGAGTTGTGATATCAGCGAGTTTGACTGGCAGTACGACCAGACTGAAACCTGCCTGGTGCTGGAAGGGCAGGTCACGGTAACGGATATGGATGGGACGCATTCTGTAACTTTCGGGCCCGGCGATATGGTCGTATTCCCCCAGGGTCTGGAATGTGTATGGAAAGTCACCGCCCCGGTTCGCAAGCATTATAATTTTTCATAGAAAGGAGCAATAGGGGGCAAGCCTGGGTGCTGACCCGAACCGGATGGCACGGACAAACTCGTTTGTCCGTGTTGTGGCTAAAAATAGTGAATAATGAAACCTGAAACAAAACAATATAAAACCTTATCTCCACATCAGGCGGCCTTAAAGGTGGTGCAGCGCCTGCGAGGGGCAGGCTTCCAGGCACTCTGGGCTGGCGGGTCTGTGCGTGATATGCTGCTGGGCAAACGACCCAAAGATTATGATATAACCACCAACGCCGTGCCAAAGGAAGTAATAAAGCTGTTCCGGCGGACTCTCAGTATAGGGGCAAAATTCGGGGTTGTCGTGGTCCTTATCGGCGGCCGCCAGGTCGAGGTGGCGACGTTCCGGTCCGATCAGTCCTACCAGGATGGACGCCGGCCGGATAAGGTGGTCTTCACCGATGCACGCCATGATGCCCTGCGACGGGATTTTACTATCAATGGTATGTTTTATGATCCTCTAAAAAAAGAAGTTATTGATTATGTAGGCGGGCAGGCAGACCTGAAAAAACACGTCATCCGTGCCATCGGCAGGGCGGATGAACGGTTTGCTGAAGATCATCTCAGAATGCTGCGGGCTATCCGGTTCGCCGGGCGTCTGCAATACCACATAGCCCCGGCCACCTGGAAAGCCATCTGTAAACATGCCGCCAAAATCAATAAAATCAGTTCCGAACGAATCGCCATGGAACTCGAGCAGATCCTCGTGGATCCCAATCGTGCTTCGGGTATCCAACTGGTTGCCGATAGCGGATTGGGCTATAAAATACTGAATAATCTCAGCCGTGATCAATTAAAACTGGGAATTTCGGTTATTGGGCAATTACCCAGACGCTGTAGTTTTGATTTAGCCCTGGCGGGCCTGCTGTGTGCCTGTGATGAAGAGACCGCCGGTCAAATTGGCCGGGACTTAAAGACCAGTAACCAGCTACGCCGGCACGTACAATGGCTCGTCGGCAGCCGGGAAAAACTCCTGACCTCTATTCCCTTATCAAAAGGGCATCTGAAAAAATGGCTCTCCCAACCCCTGTTTGAAACCCTGATAACCCTGTGCCGTGCCTGGCTGCGCGCCCACGGCCGACCGCAAACACCTTTACGGCAACTGCGCCGTCAAATACGGAATTTAGGCGATGAACCCATATCTCCTCCTGCCATACTGGACGGCCACGACCTCATCAAACTCGGCGCCGTCTCCGGACCCATGGTCGGACAACTCGCCGAAGAACTCTACCTGGCCCAACTGGAAAACGAAGTCAAAACCGGATCCCAGGCCCGCTCCTGGGCCAAAGCATGGCTAAACAGACATAAAGAGTAGCCGGCAGTTCATCGGGAAAATTGATAAAATTATTATGAATGATACAATATTTTTTTAATTTCAAGATACATTTTTATGACATTCAACATCACAAAGAAAGGATCAACCATGGATAGTATTATAGTATGGTCAGGCTGGATATGCGCTGCAATGTTGCTTATGGGTCTGTGCTTTGCCGCAGCGAAAGGAGACGCTATGGAATCGGGCCAGAATGACGACAAGGCGGAACCGCTTAAAAGTCGCAAAATGCTGCAGGTGGGCCTGATCGTACGCGATGTGGAAAAATCAGCCGCCCAGTGGGCCGAACTGTTTGGTATGGATAAACCCGAGATAATCATCAGCGAGCCGCTGGAAAAAGCCCAGACACAGTACCGGGGCAAGCCCACCGAGGCACGCGTGAAACAGGCATTTTTCAACTTCGAAAACATACAGGTCGAACTGCTCGAACCGGTAGGGGACCCCAGTACCTGGAAGGATTTCCTCGATGCCAATGGCAACGGCGTGCATCATATCGCCTTTGAGGTCAAGGGCATGGACGATGAAATCGAAAAGTTGGATAATAACGGCGTTGACCTGATTCAGTACGGCCGGTGGACCACCGGTTCCGGCGGCAGCTACGCCTACATGGATAGCGAAAAACAACTCGGAGTAATACTGGAACTACTGGAAATTTATTGACCCATATTTCGATGCCGCCGTCAAAAGTCAATTTTACCAATGTAAAACAGGCTTTATAAGTCAGTATCAAAGCTGCCACATACTTTTGACGCCGGCGTCTAT
>JAFGHE010000194.1 GCA_016930295.1 Sedimentisphaerales bacterium | reverse complement strand
TTTAATCATAGATAGTTATGGTAATTGCCGTGTTGTGAAAATACTGACCGGATTTAGGTATATGCTTTGCCAACATAGTATATTGTGAGTTAGTATTTATTTTGAGGAAAATCATGCTTGGATTATTAAAGACATATTCTATAGTAAATAGTAAAAATATATATTTTCAACTAGGTCTGGTTTTTCTGATAATATTCATAACTTCTTCTTGTTGCGACTGTTACAAAGAAGATATGGCATGGATTGAATCTGTATATGGAAATTCTGATATGCCTCAAAATAACCCGAGGATGGTATTTGATATGCCCCGATCATTCAGTAAGGATTATTATATACCCGCAGATCAATTTGGCCGTTCAGACTGGCCGGTGTCACCAGAGGCACAAAGATATATAACTTCCCCGGAAATAATAAGTTATCGTGAGGAAGTCTATAGCGATCAACAATCAAGCTCCAGTAGCAAGCCCAGAGATACTTCTCATTATCGATTACGTGGCTATCGTTATGGCCAGATGCTTCGATAATCATATCTTTATTATATACAAATAGTTAAGAAAAATATGGCTATTTGGCGATAATCTTTATTGAATGATTTATATAAAGTCTGTATGGTATATCAAGACACGGCAAATACCCTAATTGGTATATTTTAACGTCTTTCCCGAAAATAAAAAATTCTCGTAACTATTTTTTAAAAAAACTACTTGATGTTGAGAAGTCTTTGTTATAAACTGAATTACATCTAGTTCACGAAATTTATTGAAATAAGTTATGTCAATTCAGGGAAAGGATGAGTTGGTACAGTAAGAGGTAATTCATTGAATAATTTGGACACTTACATGGTAGTCTTATGCTATCAGAACCAAATGGAGAATAACTAAATGGCGACCATTACAAAGAAAGAGTTAATCGATCAGATCTCGGAAAAAACGAATAACAAACGTGTTGTGGTCAAAAGGATTATCCAGGCATTTTTGGATGATATTATTGAGGAACTGGGCCGTGATAACCGTTTGGAATTCAGAGACTTTGGTGTTTTTGAAACAAAACGTCGGGCTGCACGAGTGGCACAAAATCCCAAGACTTTGGAAAGAGTTAATGTGCCACCCAAGCGGACTGTTAAATTCAAAGTCGGCCGTCTTATGAAGTTACGTCTGCTACAGCAGGATGATAAAGAAGCTAAGGAAGCCGCTTCGGGGCAAAGCTATCAGCCTGAATAAGAGCTTTAAAATCCTTAAGTTACAACAAATTAGACGGAATAGAAACGATATAATAAAAGTTGATACCTGAATCAAGTGTATCAATTACATGTTTAAAAGCAATGTGATGTATTGTTTGGATTGGAGTTTAACATAAAATTTATTTAATTAATTTCAAATCTTTTGGTCGTTTAAATTTTGACACGCCCAAATTTTAAGCGATTCAAAACATGTCTGTTCAGATAAAAATATTAAAGATAATAGATACATCCATTATCAAAACTCCGTAGGAGAGATAAATGGCAGAGGGTACAGTAAAGTGGTATAACAATCGAAAAGGTTTTGGATTTATTTCTAATAATAAAAGCGGCCAGGATGTTTTTGTCCACTATACTCAGATTATGGATGAACAGGCCCAGAGTTTACTTGAAGGTGACACGGTAGAATACGAAGAAATTCCCGGAGAAATCGGCCCCCGTGCTGCCAAGGTTATCAAAAAAAGATCTACCCATCCTGATAAAGATGTATAATGTATTATTTGTATATTACGCGTGGTTTACCCCTCTTCTAAAAACGCATGTCAATCCCCAGTTCACATCAATATCGTGATAGATTTAATAAATGTATGTATATTTTTGATGATTAACATGTTATGTTGTTTATATAAATTCAGATGGATACTATCTGAATATCACAGTAGTCTGTTTACAGGTTTTTATCAGAAACAGGTTTTGTGGCACATCTTATGTTAGAGTTTTTCTGTAAATGCAAGATCAAGATTACCAGCGTCAGTTAGAGAGTCTGTGTCAAGATGGACTGCATCGAAAAATGTTGACTGTTGGTTCAGCAGCGGGCCGGATGGTTCAAGTTAATGGTGAGAAAAAAGTTATATTTTGCTCCAACAATTATCTGGGGCTGGCCGGCCATCCGAATATCATCAAGGCTGTTAAAGAAGGGGTTCAAGAGTGGGGATTTGGCAGCGGAGGGTCGCGTTTAGTTTGCGGAAATACGTTGCCATGTGAACATTTACAGGGACGCCTGGCGGAAATGCTGGGCTTTGAGGCCTGTTTAGTGTTGCCTAGTGGTTATACCGCCAATCATGCCATATTGACAAGTTTGGCCGGGGAAGGCGATTTGATTGTCATGGATAAACTGGTTCATGCCTCCATTATAGACGGGGCACGGGCCAGTGGCGCCGAACTTCGTACCTGGCCTCATGGTACAACAGATAAACTTAAACGACTGTTGGAGCAGGGGGGATATAGACAGGTTTTTATAGTCACTGATTCCCTGTTCAGTATGGATGGTGATAAAGCTCCATTAACGGAATTGGTCGCATTAAAGAATCGCTACGGGGCAATTCTTATAGTCGATGAGGCCCATGCTTTTGGATGTATCGGCCCGGAGGGTAAGGGCTGTGCCGCGGAAGCCGGGGTATTGGATAAAGTTGACATTTTCATGGCGACCTTTTCCAAGGCCTTGGGGGGGGCCGGTGGGTTTATTGCATCTTCCCGTACTATAATAGATTACCTGGTAAACAAGGCCCGGAGTTTTATTTTCACCACCGGGATACCGGCCATCAACTGTCTGGCAGCCGATGCGGCGCTTGACATTATCCAGCAGGAGCCTCACAGGCGTGAAAGGCTTCATGGCAATAGTGATTATCTGCGTTGCCGATTTCTGGAAAAAAAGCTGGATTTTGGCCAGTCATTAGGTTATATTATACCTATAATCTTAGGTCCGGCAGAAAAAGCGATACAAATCAGTAAAGTTCTTTGGTATCAAGGGTTTATGGCACCGGCGATCCGGCCGCCTACGGTAAAATCGGGAAGTTCCCGGCTGCGTATATCCGTTATGAGCGAGCATACGAAGGCGGATATGGACGGATTGTGTGAAGCGCTGGAGCAAGCGATCCAGGAAAAGTTATAGAGTCAGCTCATATAAGTGAAGTGAAGATCTCTTATAGTGCAACAGGTAGCAATTATGAAGCTGAATACGGCCATAAGTAAAATACTGATTCATGAGGTGGAAATTGAGGTCTGTGTGGCCCGCTTAGCCCGGAAAGTGGCTGAGGTATATCAATTTGCCGATGAAGTGATCACCGTGGTGGTGTTGCAAGGCGCCACCCGATTTGCGGATGATCTGTTAGCCATGCTGAGCAGTAAGTTCAAAATACAATATATCCGGGCACAGAGCTATCATAAGGACAAATCGACCGGTCGGGTCCGGATTGAAGGTAATATCGATGGCGCTGTGGCCGGCAAGGAGGTTTTAATCATTGATGATATTTATGACACCGGCTTAACCTTGAACGAGGTAAAATCTTACATTCTGGCCCGGGGTGCTCGCCAGGTAAAACTGTGTGTCCTGCTGGAGAAAAGAGTGAAGCATGAAGTAAATCTCCAGATCGATTTTTTAGGAAGATTGATTGAGAATAGTTATGTTATCGGCTACGGTATGGATTACGAAGAACATTTTCGTGAACTTCCTTTTATCGGTGTATATAAGGAATTAGATTAAAACAGGCATGGTAACCGAATTTATAAGAATGATTGAAGTTTGATAACCAAGCAGACATGGCCAAAAGAGACAACCGTTTAAGACGTGAGGAAAAGACAATTTTGGCCATGATTCGTATTTATTGTCGGGGTCATCATAGGCACAAGAAGGAATCATTATGCCCGGAATGCCAGGAACTTCTGGCGTATGCCGAAAGACGCCTGGATAAATGCCCATTTGGTTCGGATAAACCCACCTGTGCTCAGTGTGCCGTCCATTGTTATAAAGCCGATATACGCCGGCAGGTCAGGCAGGTGATGCAGTATGCCGGGCCTCGGATGATATGGCGTCATCCTTATCTGGCCATAATGCATTTACTGAATCAATGGAATACTAAGAAGACCCAGGGGTAATGGATTAACCCTAAATAGTCTAATCGAATTTGCTTGACCGGATATAATTTTTTCGCTAATGTAAAGGACTTATTAAAGTTGTATCATACAGGCAATAAAAATTTATAACTATTTGTATTTAAAGCAATTATGGAAAATAATAAAGTAAAAATCGCAATTATTGGTTTCGGCACAGTGGGCAGTGGTGTGGCAAAAATCATTTTGGAAAGCAGAGGAAATATTGCTCAAAGAACGGGTGTTGACCTGGAACTGGCTCATGTGGTGGACCTGGATTTGGCTCGTGAGCGTCCGGTGAACCTGCCGGCAGGGATGCTGCATGATGATTTTGATAAGGTACTGGCCGACAGCGAGGTTAGTATCGGTGTGGAACTGATAGGGGGTACGGAAACCGCCGCGGTTATCCAGGAGAAATTACTAAAAGCCGGCAAGGATGTAGTAAGTGCGAATAAGGCTCTGCTGGCAGAAAAAGGGGAAGAGATTATCTACAAGACCGCACGGGAGCAGGGCCGATGCGTAGCCTTTGAAGCCAGTTGTTGTGGCGGCATCCCGATCATAGGTGCGATTCAGTCCGGACTCAGGGCCAATAGTATCAGTGCTATGTATGGTATAGTTAACGGCACCTGTAATTATATACTCAGCGAGATGATTCATAAAGGCAAGGAATACAGGATTGCACTCAAAGAAGCACAGGCGGCCGGATATGCTGAGGCGGATCCGACTCTGGATGTTGATGGCACCGACAGTGCCCATAAACTGGCGATCCTGGCGATGCTGGCTTACGGTAAAAAGATTGATTTTGACAGTATTCTGATTGAAGGGATTGATCAGGTACAACTGGCTGATATTCTTTATGGCAAGGAGATGGGATATGTTATGAAACTGCTGGCCATTGCTGAGCAGACTGACGAGGGGCTCTCTTTAAGAGTACAACCCTCATTTATAAATCAAGAGGAACCCCTGGCCAAGGTATCTGGGCCATTTAACGCAGTCAGTATATTTGGAGATGCGGTGGGTCATACATCTTATTACGGTCGGGGTGCGGGTATGATGCCTACAGCCAGTGCGGTAGTAGCCGATATTATCGAAGTTGCCCGTGGGAATGCCCGGCGGATATTCGAAGCGACCCCGGGATTAGGCCGGCCCGTTGAGGCGGCCTGCCTTTGTCCGGATGACGAAATAACCAGCAGGTTCTATTTGCGCCTGTCGGTCATTGACCAGCCGGGTGTTTTTGGCCGGATTGCCGATATTCTCGGCCAAAATCAGATAAGTATCCTGGCCTGTTTACAGCATGAAAGTGAAAGTTCTGATAATGTACCAGTCGTATTTATGACCCATAAGGCCAGGCAGGGAGACATCAATAAGGCTTTAGAGAGCATTGTCCGTTTAGACGTGGTGAAGGATAAACCGGTCTGTATTCATGTAGTTACTCCACCGAAGGGGTAGTGATAAGGACAGTTGAATATAAAAGCAAGATATAGAAGATGAAGTATGCAATTGTATTAATGGATGGTGCGGCCGATGAGCCCCTGGCAGAACTGGATGATAAAACGGTTCTGGAGCAGGCATATATTCCGCATACGGACTGGCTCAGTACACACGGGCAGCAGGGATTGGTTCATACGGTCCAGCATGGTTTTTCCCCCGGTAGTGATGTGGCACTCATGAGCGTACTCGGCTATGATACCAGGAAATATTATACCGGCAGGGCTCCCCTGGAAGCGGCGGCCCGTGATATCCACACCGGTCCGCAGGACTTGATATTTCGATGTAATCTGGTAACGGTGGCCGATGGGGTAATGCAGGACTATTCCGCCGGTCATATTGACACGGTTCAGGCCTCTATCCTTATCAATGATCTCAATAACCATCTTGGTAATGATCTCATCAAATTTTATCCGGGAGTGAGTTATCGTCATCTCATGGTTTTTAAGGGAGAATCGTACGACGACAGGATTACTCCTCCGCACGATATTACGGATCAGCCTATCGCTAAATATTTACCTAAAGGAAAGCATAGTAAGGAATTATGCCGGATCATGACGAAAGCCGCCGAGATTCTCGCCGATCACGAAGTTAATAAGGTCCGATGCGATTTAGGTGAAAATCCGGCCACTCATATCTGGTTATGGGGGCAGGGCAAACAACCTCAGATGGATAGTTTCCGTCAGCGATTTGGTTTACAAGGCTGTATTATCACGGCGGTTGACCTTTTACGAGGCATAGGCAAACTTACCGGTATGAAGGTGATCGAAGTGGAGGGTGCGACCGGATACCTTGATACAAATTACGTCGGCAAGGGGCTGGCCGCAATAGAAGCAATTAAAGAGTACGACCTGATATTTGTACATATTGAAGCTCCGGACGAGGCCGGACACCAGGCCCTGGTCAATGAAAAAATTAAGGCGATAGAACAAATTGACTTACATATTGTCGGGCCGCTGTTAAAACATTTACAAAATCAGGATCACCCCTGGCGCATGATGGTATTGCCCGACCATCCTACCCCGATACGTGTGCGGACACATACCGGAAATCCGGTACCCTTTGCCATGGCGGGTCAGGATATCAGCAGCAATTGGCAGGAGCCCTACAGCGAAGCCAATGCTAAAAAGGCAGGCTTTTGTATAGATAAAGGGTATGAATTGATGGAGTTTTTTTTAAGAGGTAAATAAGCTCAGGGTATTAGTCACGGAATGTTCTGGCGCATGACTGGCATTTATATTTTTTACAGGTGACTTTATGGAATTAATCGTACAGAAATTTGGCGGAACCAGTGTTGCAGATGCCGAACGTATCCATCGTGCCGCACGGCGGGCGATACGGGCAAAACAGGAAGGCAATAAGGTGGTTATGGTCGTTTCAGCGATGGGGAAATCCACGGATAAACTTATCAGTCTGGCCCGTGATATAAGCGACGATCCGCCCCGCCGAGAGTTGGATATGTTACTGACTACCGGCGAACAGGTAAGCATATCATTAATGGCTATGGCTATCCATGCTGCCGGTCATGAAGCGATAAGTTTGACTGGGGGCCAGATAGGTTTGATTACTGATTCCGTGCATACCAAGGCACGTATCCAGAAAATCGGGACGGACCGTATCCGTCAGGAATTGGAAAATGATCGGATTGTCATTGTAGCCGGATTTCAGGGTATTGATGAGTCAGGAGAAATCTATACCCTGGGTCGGGGTGCGTCCGATACCACCGCGGTGGCATTAGCGGCGGTGTTAGGCGCCAAGTATTGTGAGATCTATACGGATGTGGATGGTGTTTATACCACAGATCCGCGTATCGAGCCCAAGGCCCGTAAGATTGAGTGGATCAGCTATGATGAGATATTGGAACTGGCCAGTCAGGGAGCGGGTGTGATGCATTCCCGGGCTATCGAGTTTGGTAAAAAGTATAACGTGGAGATTCATGTGCGCAGTAGTTTTACGGATTTTTCCGGAACCTGGATAACCCATGAGGAAGAACATATGGAACATATAGTAGTATCAGGTGTGACAGTAAAAAAGGATTTAGCCCAGTTTGTCCTGGCGGGAGTCCCGAACCAGCCGGGAGTGGCGGCCAACATTTTTGCTCATGTGGCGGAACATGGGGTTGTCGTGGATGATATTATACAGACTTTTGACCAGAGCGGCCATGCCAGTATCAGTTTCACGGTGGAAGAAAGTGATTTGTCCGAGTGCAAACTGGTTGCGGAGGAGATACGTCAGGCCTATAATTTAAGCGAAGTTATCTGTAAAGAACCAGTAGCCAAGGTTTCAGCGGTAGGCGTGGGAATGCGCAGTCATACCGGTGTCGCCCAGAAAATGTTTAAGGCCCTGGCCGAGGCGGAGGTCAATATCAATACGATTACTACCAGTGAGATCAAGATTAGCTGTGTGATTGATCCGGATCAGGCTGATGACGCACTTCGGGTGATTCATGCGGCATTTGAGCTGGATAAAGAACCTGAATAGACAGGTTCGAACGATGATGGTATCATGTTATTTGACGGTATAATTTAATACGGGGATAAGGTATGAAATACGCAGTGATTATGGCAGGGGGGGCAGGGCAGCGGCTGTGGCCCTTAAGCCGGCAGGACCGGCCTAAACAGATTATCGATGTTTTCGAAGGCAAGTCTCTTTTGCAGAGATGTGTGGCTCGGCTTAAAGGGGTTTTTGAAAACGACCATATCTTGGTGGTCACTAATAAAAGCTATGCAGATGAAGTGCGTAACCATCTCAGCGAACTGCCTCCGGAGAACATATTAAGCGAGCCGATAGGACGTGATACGGCGAATGCGATTGGGTTGGCGGCGACGGTATTAAGCCGGAAAAATCCTGATAGTATTATGGCTATATTCACGGCCGATCATATTATAGAGCCTGATGAACCGCTCCAGGAAGCAGTCAAAAAAGCCTTTCGATTTATCGATAATCATCCCCAGGCCCTGTTTACCTTTGGCATTAAAGCCAGTTCTGCTCATACCGGATTTGGCTACCTCAAACGAGGCGAAAAGATGTTGGGCACACCTCCTGAAGATGAGGTCTATCCGGTGGTTGCCTTTAAGGAAAAGCCCAACAAGAGTACGGCCCGCCAGTATATCCGTTCTGGGGATTACTGCTGGAACAGCGGGATGTTCGTATGGCGGATTGAAACAATCCTGAATCAAATAGACCGATTTTTACCCCATAACGGCAAACTGTTCCGTGCCATAGGGGATGCCTGGAATACCGATCGTTTTGAAAGTACCCTGGCTGATAAATTTCCGCAATTGGAAGGGATCAGTATTGACTATGGTGTGATGGAACGGTCGGTGGATGTCTATATGTGCGAGCTGGATTGTCATTGGATTGATGTCGGATCCTATCAGGCCCTGGCAGACACCATAGGAGTTGTGTCGCAGGATGGTAATATAATCACCAACGAGACGAAATGTCAGTGGATAGACAGCGGCAATAATATTGCCATCAGTGATGATCCGAAACATTTAATCGCTGCGATCCATGTTGAGGATATGATTATCGTACATACAGACGATGCGACCTTGATCTGTCATCGAGAAGAAACAGATCATCTCAAACGTCTGATAGAAACATTACAGACGGAAGGACTGGGCCGTTTTGTTTAACAGGATAAAAGGCCTATGAGGTACCTGGCTATTGATTACGGCATGAGTCGGGTGGGACTGGCACTGTGTGATCCTGATGAGACGATTGTTTCACCTTTGTGCCAGTTACCCCATCAAAAATCCCAGCCACAGCGGCTTGTCGTTCAGATAAAAGAAATAATCCGGCAATACCAGATCGATGCGGTTGTCGTGGGATTACCCATCAATATGGACGGCAGTGAAGGTGACCAGGCAAAAATTACCCGTAAGTTTGCCATGCAATTGGGCCGGAATATTGAATTGCCGGTTTACTATCAGAATGAACAATTAAGCAGCGCCGCGGCGGATGAGATGATGGCGCAAAGCGGCCTCTCGGTAAAAAAACGCAAGGCCCGGCGCGATATGCTGGCCGCTTGTGATATTCTGAATGAATTTTTGAATAAGCAATCTGATGGCGGAAGAACAAACAGAACTGATAGCCAGTAAGAATAATGACGCTTTTGCCGATACGCGGATGAGTTTTGGCGATCATTTACTGGAACTGCGTGCGCGCATGATTAAAAGTATTTACGGTCTGCTGGCGGGTTTCGTTTTCTGTCTGATCTTCAGTGATGAAATTATCAGTTTTATTACCATACCCATGCTGGTGGCGCTGCGGATATCCGGCCTGGAACCTCAGTTGTATGTGTCCATGGCGCCGGAGGCATTTATGACCTATATCAAAGTGGCGCTTTATTGCGGAATATTTGTTTCGGCGCCCTGGGTGTTTTACCAGATGTGGGGTTTTGTGGCAGCAGGTCTGTATCCGCACGAGCGACGCTATGTGAATATCTTTGCTCCCTTTTCCGCGGGACTTTTTATACTGGGAGGCGTTTTTTTTATAATCGTTGTGGCTCCCGTTTCCTTTAACTTCTTTGTGAATTTTTCTCAGAAGATGCAGACACCCAGTCTCAGTCGGGACAGTGTCATGACACGTATCATGATGAAGGTCGTGGGCGAAACCTTCGAAGTGTTGGATACGGATTCCCGGGATAATGACACAACGGACCAGGACGATGGCAGCCCCACAGACAATAAACCTTTGGTTGATTTTAAAAAACCCCTGATCAAGCCGATTTTTACTCTGCAGCAGTATGTTACGCTGGTAGCCTGGCTGGCGGTGGTCTTTGGCCTGGCATTTCAGATGCCCCTGGCGGTATTTTTGCTGGGGCGTTTATCCATCGTCAGTCTTCAAACTCTGGGCGCTATGCGCAAATACGTTCTTTTTTCGATCTTTATTGTTGCCGCCCTTATTACTCCGCCGGATGTCGTTTCTCAGGTCGCCCTGGGACTGCCGATGTACGCCCTCTACGAAGTCGGAATTCTCATGCTTCGCCTGTGGCCCGAACGAAAAAGATGATATGTTTTTGTTAGTGGGCTATATTAATTTTATATATCTTTAGTCAATGTCAGACAGACCAAAGGGTATATAATCATAATCTCCGGGTTTTACCGGTTCACCGGCTTTTATATCCCGTGCAGAGGTTGAACTCAAGACATTATTTATTTTTTCCGGAGACTCACCGATGCCGGGTCTTTTGATTGTAATATTATTCCAGGTAAATCGTTCTCCTTTACGGATTGGTTTAGTCGAGACAATACTCATTTTTGCTATATTTCTCAATATAAATTCTTCAACTGATAAATCGCTTTGCCAGTTTCCACACGCTATAGCTGCTTTATGAGCAAGTTCAATATATTCCTTTAATTCTGCTGGTTCCAGACTCATTTTATGGTCAGGTCCGTCAAAATATTTATCAAGTGTAAAATGCTTTTCCAGAATGATTGCACCCGCGGCGATGGCCCATGAGCCTGTAATGATTTCCTGAGTGTGATCAGAAAATCCAACCGGCAGGCGTGTTTTTTGTCTTAAAATCTCCAAGATACTAAGATTAAGTCTTTCTATTTTCAGAGTTTTCCCATACATTTTATCAAGATTAACCTCTTTAAAGCTCGTTGGGTATAAACTGACGCAATGAAGGAGTGCCAATTCCTTAGTTCCGGTTGTATGTAAATGATTAAGGGTACTGTGGATTTCCTCAATTTCTGCCATGCCGGTGGAGACGATAACCGGCAGACCGGTTTGACCGATGGCTTCAAGAAGGGGAGTAACGTTCAGGTTGCCGGACCCGATTTTAAAGGCGTTGACTCCCATCTGATGGAAAAAATTGACCCATTTGACCGAAAAAGGTGTTACTAGAAAATCGATATTCTGCTTAGCGCAGAAATTTATTAGGGTAGCGAAGTCCTCTTCACTAAGTTCATAGCGTTTGAGCATGTCGTACTGGCTTTCACTCTCAGGCCCGGTCTGTTTCTGATATTCTGCTTTGGGTGCATCTTTGAGTACCAGTTCGTCGGCCGTAAAGGCCTGGAATTTCACGCAGTCGGCCCCGGCTTTTTTGGCTTCCTCGACCAGTTTTAAGGCTATATCAAGCTGACCGTTATGATTGACTCCTGCTTCGGCAATGATATAGGGATATATTCGTCCGTCCACCCAGCCGGGCATTTTATTGGTTGTACTATCGGTTGTATTGGTGGCAGCCTCATTAAATCCGTGTCGGCGACGGTGGGCCTGCATGTGAGGATTCTGCATTTGTATTTGGGCCTTCTGATACAGCTCTTCACCGTACAGTTCCTTTTCCTGTCGGGCCACTTCGTCTGCGGTAGGGGGGGTGTAATTCTCACGGGCCGCGTGCAGGGCCTCATCGCGGAGTAAAACAAGATCTTCGTTGCTTATCTCCGTAAGATTAACCGTCAGGTCAACAGCATCACCTATCTTTAATACGAAATCTTCCTCACAGGTAAACGGCTCTTTAAAACGTGTACTGTCCTTTACCTGTTCATACAGGGCAGTTCCCGGATAGGGACAGGTAAACATCAGGGCCGTCAGGGGGATATTCAGGTCTTTACAGAATTCGACCGTTTTCATAACGGTTTCGCGTGTCTCACCGGGATAGCCGATCATAAATGAGACCGGACAGCGCAAGCCGGTGTCACGTGTATTTATAATAGCTTCTTTCGCCTGGGCCAGGCTGGCTCCCTTGCCCATGGCCTGGAGTATTTTGTCTGAGCCGCTTTCGATCCCATAGCTTACGGATACGCAGCCGCTCGATTTCATGCGTTTGAGCAGTTCTTTATCACAGACCGTGACCCGGCCGGTACAGCTCCAGCGCAGGGAGTTGTTCAGACCTTCGTGGTCTATGAGATCACATATTTCAAAGATACGTTTTTTATCGATAACAAAACAATCATCCTGAAAGCTGATAAAGTCCACATCATAATTACGCTTCAGCGCCTGCATCTCACCCACTACATGCTCCGGGCTGCGTCCGCGAAATTTGCGTCCGAAGATGCGATAGCAATAATGGCAGTTAAAGGGGCATCCTCTTGAGCTGATAATATCAATATCCTTGCCCACGCCCACCACTGGATTTGCCAGATAGACCTTCATAGGGAATAAATCCCATGCCGGATAAGGTAATTCATCAAGTGTTTCGATGAGTTTCCTCTCCGGTGTTCGTACGATCCCCTCATCACTTCGATAAGCGATGCCCGGAATAGGGTCGATTTTCTTGTTATGAAGCAGGGCAGGCAGCAGTTCCAGAATAGTGTCATCCGCCTCTCCAATGGCGACAGCATCAATATTGAGATTTTCCAGGGCGGTCTGGACAATACTGGTTCCCACCGAGCCCCCCAGAATAATTTTACTGTCCGGGCGCAGCTGACGGACCCGCCGGCAAATCCTTTTAACCCAGCTGTAGGTAGTTATCAAACCTCCAATACCTACCACGGCCGGATTATAATGTTGAATCTGTTCCAATACCTGATCATCAGAAAGACGTAGTCCGTTCACATCTATGACTGCTACCCGGTAGCCGGCACTGCGCAGACGGGCGGCAATCAGGCCCAAACCGGTAGGAAAATTCCTCGGACTATCCCAGGTGCGAATGGGTGGAAACAGGAGCGCAATGTCATAATTTTTATAGGCCATTCCTGCAGTCTCGATAAATATTTTGTTTACAGCTCAATTAAATTAAGAATGTTATGAATATCTTTTAACTTACGGGCAATTCTTTTTCCCGGAGAGCCGCTTCGGCTACTAAGAAATCTCTAAACGTATCAATATCCACAGTTTCATGAGGCTGCTGGATAACAGCCCGCCGGTCCGTTCCCCAGAAAGCGTGGGGGTCATCACTGCCGGCAGAGGTCATAAGGGCTTCGTATCTTACCACGCCTACAGCGCCGTCAATCATATAAAGACGGGGAAGGTCCTGCCTTTGATATACTTTGTTGTCCACATATTTAGTTGCTTTATCACCATCAATATTATATAGCCAGTAGGGATGAAATTTCCCTACCGCCGTCATTGTCTGCACGGAATCAGCCCCAGTATTCATAAGATGTTTGATGGTTTTATCGATGATTCCCTCGGCTCGTACCGGCACATTGGCGTATAACAGAACCACAATGTCTGGTTTATATCCATGTTCTGTTTCCATTATATGGCAACAATGTCGCATAGCATCGTCAATCCGAGCCTTATCCCCGGCCAGTTCCTGCGGTCGGTCGAGGAGCGTTACCGGATAATCCTGACAGATTTTAAAAATTTTTGTATCGTCAGTTGTCACGACTACTTTATCAATCCCTTCGGCCGCCAGGGCCGCCTCGATAGTATAAGTGATAACAGGTCGATCCAGCAGTTCGCGTATGTTTTTGCTGGGCACACCCCGGCTGCCTCCCCGGGCCGGTATAATTCCTAAGACATTCGACATTTTCTATCCTCCCATCATTCGGTTTGTTTGTCAACAGCCGGTTCAGGCTGCATTGGCTTGGTATATTGGATAAGATTCAATAATGCATCAGTGAGCATCTGAGCCAATTCTGATTTTCCCGGAATTTTGTCCACATTATATCTAATTGAAGCCAGAATCGATTTGATTTCAGCTTTATCTTCAGACGAGAAAGTCCCCTGTTTTTTTATTATTTGTATCGATTGAAATACTTTCCCCTTTTTCCCCCATATATTACAGATCATTACTTCTTCTATGGTGTTACCGAGGAATAAAAGACCCTGGATATGTTCGGCGTCAAAGATAATAATCCCGGCTTTAGCGTAACTGTTGCTGCTTTTGATAGTCAATTTTTTCAGATGTTCCGCATGCTCATCATCCTTCATGAAAAAATATTCCATTACTCCTTTAGGTTGTTCGTAGTAGCATGCTTCAACCTTATCAAATTCAGTAATGTCTACTGTTTGAGTGTCTGGTGAAGCGGGCTGGTCTGATTTCGATAGTGAGGTTATGTCCGGTGAAGCAGTGGTATTGACAGACTGGCTTCTCTGCAGGGTGATCTCAGAAACCGGCGCCGTAAAAATCAGTAGAATGTCATCTGGCAATTCCACGCCGAAACTGGTATCGGAAATACGCTGAATACTCTTAATACTTCCGGCTGGAAATTTAATAGACATATAACCGAAAGGTACCTCCAGGCCGGGTTTCGCGTGCCAGGTTTCTTTTGGTGGTGTCATGCTGAGTGTTACCAGACTTTCTCCCAAAATTTTCCGGTATTTATAGGTATTATATCCTCTGACGCCGGTGCTGTACAGCAGTTGCAAAGCACAGACGATCACGATCAGCCATAAGATTATTCCGACAAATTTACCTTTAAAATTAATCATAAAGACTCCTTCCTGTAATCACCTGTGCCACTCTTTACAGCCGGCACAAAGCAGGTTATTTTCATACTTCTCATTAACGTGATCTTTCCGTAATTGTTCCATTTCCTCTGATAGCCATAGTTGTTTGATACTCTTAGCGGTGAGATTGCCTATGGTGTGCCTTCCCAGAAAATCCTGGTCACATATAGTAACATTGGCATCAGAGTGAATCGTCATATATCGATTCAGACGCCGGCAGGGAAATCGCTTGGGGGGCGCCATATTCATTACGGCCTGATTTTCTATTTGACCGGCAAAATCATTAAATCCTGTAATCACAGCACAGCCGCATTGACGCAACCAACGGTCATAAAATGATTCCATCTGCACCATGGTTTCCCTTGTTTTAACTAAATGCGGAATGACCAAAGGGCCGGACACCAACTGGCTTTTTGCGATAAAATCTTCCAACAACATGACTATCTTATCAAAACAGTCTTCTTCTTTGAGAAGCTGATAAAGATTTTTTTCGTCAGCATCCAGAAAAACACTGAGTGTATCGACTTCGGAATCAAGTAAATCCTGTGCCAGCTTGCCGTTGAGTAATTTACCATCAGTTTCGATGTTGATACCAAAGATACCGGCTGACTTGGCTGCGACGACCATATTCATCAATTCGGGATGTGCCAGTGGTTCACCTATACCTCCAAATGTCAGGCAGATATCGTCATACTCAGCAAATTGTGATACAATTTTTTCAAACAATTCAAAAGGCATGGGTTCCCGGTTCAGGTCATACCGCCGATGGGGATACCCATTGATTCTCAGGCTGGGTAATGTGTTTATCTCAATTTCCACTTCCCAGGGAAGAGTATCCGTTTCGTGTTGTATTTCGGCCATTTCCCTGATGATCCGGGCGGCATCCCATTCGTCCATATCTGATCCAGAGTGTTCAATGAATCGCTTTATGTCATTACATGTCCGTTGGGTATCCGCCAGATATCGGAAGGGTGATGTGTATAAGTCACGATTAACACTGTAATTACATTCCTGCATAATACTGTCGGCCCGGGGCGCATCCGGATTATAGGCCAACAGCTTGCCCACACAGGTACCGGCCTGAACCAATTCATGAAGTAAGTCCAGTCGATACGCACATCCACACAGTCCCGGAGCCGCCTGGGTAAAGGTAAATCGCATATCGTCGCCGTGTGAATGATGATGATGTAACAGGCCGTCAATCAGGTCGGGATCAATCAGGACCGCGGCACTGGAGACACAGACGGCTGTATATATCTGGCGTTGACGAGCATAGTCCACCATCTCCGGGGTAAAACTGCTTTCATCAAATTGGGTTGTTTCGTGGATACCACCACGCCAACTGGTAAGAGCCCACTTGCGCCATCGTATCCATTTGCTTACCGGCACCGGTTCCTTTAGCCCGTACACCAGGATGCGTTCATTTTGATTTATTAACGGGTATATCCTCTCTTGTTGCTGATACGGACAGAATACAATAACTTCATCTACCTGGCCGGCCTGCTGACATCTCCGTAGCGTTCTCTCCAGAACGGTAACTCCCCCCATTTTATCGGCGATATGTGAAGACGTACCAAGTTCCGACCGTTCTAAATCAGCATATATCAAGACAGCATTTTTTTTGTCACTCATGATAATATCAGGTATTGTTATCGGTTAAGATTTAATTTCCGGCTTTCGCCGGACCGGCTTGTGCTGAGTCAATAGCATTGTGTTAACTCAATGAAATAAACCAGGTTAAATACAAATTCCTATAATTATATTTCAAACACTTTTTAAGGACAAGTTCTCCATTTCCAAGTCAAACCGCTCCAGCCCTTCTTGTAACATATCGAGCAGGCGATCACAGCTTTTCTTCACTTCCGTCACATACCCTATATCACGGCGCAGCTGACGCCGTTGCATGTCTTTACCCTCGATATTGTCTATCTCCAGGGCCCGGTCCTCCCGGAACCGAAACATCTCTGCCATCTGTCCAACAAACATGACCAGACGGTAGGTATCATTGCGATGTTTTACTTTTGTACGCAATTCATCCAGCCGTACCATTTTTATATTCAGTTGCAACTGGTCGTCCACCAGGTTAATCATTTCATGGAGTAATTCGATGGTTTCAGATGAAATATCTTTAAGTTCTTCGATCTCCTCAATTCTTTTCTTCAAAGCCTGGTATGCATCATCCAGGCGGTTGGTATTATAGTTTTCTATCTCATCGCGATATTTAAATCTATGACGATCAAGAGTTTTTTGGCAATATCGCTGCGCAGTTTCTTTAAAACTCAATATCTGGGCATTCTGTTTTCTTGCTCCTCCTTCAGTAGCATCGATGATTTGGGCGGTACTTTTAGCAAAATCCTTTTCAAACTGCTGCAGGTAGGTAAACATCTGCTCATCGGTATATATTTCCTGCCCGTGAATATCCTCCACTTTGCGCAAAATGCCCCGGTGCCTTACAATACGTTCCCATTCCTTCATCTCGATTGCACAGAAGCGATTCTGTTCACCTCGCCAGGCCTCATGCAGTGCATTACCCGGGCTGTAATAGACATTGTCTGTAAAGGCCAGATCCTGACCCAGAAATATAATGGGGTCCGCGCCCAGATATTCTGCCAGATAAAAGGACAGATGAGCTACAGTCGCACCGGCAGTTAGAATACTGTTTTCGATACCCGTTCCCCGCAGGATCAGATTGGCAAATTCATTTCCCAGTAAAGACAAGGGACCACGCCGGCGATAATAATCGATCACATGCCAGGTTGCCTTGGGTTCGGCTACCATATGAACCTGGCTTAAATCCTCTATGCCCTCAAAGAAACGCTTACTGGCTTCGTGATAGTCCAGGCTGGTTACATAATCCGGTACAATACCATGAGCCAGAAGAGGTTTTAAGGTGGTTTGTACTGCAATAACAACAACATTCTCACGTATTTCCCTGAGAAGTTCGATATTTTTGCCGAGAGAAGGACCGGCCGATACGATCACGGCAGGCTCACCTTTAAATCGGTTCTTAAGCATATCGATCGGGGCGGTACTTACATAGGTCGGTAAATTATGCAGAATATTTTTACAGGTTATGATGCTGTTACCCAGTAAACTTACCAGGTGGCTGCGCATAAAGGCGGCATATTCGTTTATAGTTTTGTGGACCTGGGCATGGAACTCTGTATCGACACGTTGCAGGCTGCGAGTAAATACTACTCCCAGCATCATCAGGGCAGCACGTCGTTCCAGCTTCTTGAAAATTTCTTCTCGCTCCGTCCCGGTAATGAAAATTACCCGATCGCTCTCCAGCATACGGGAATAGTCAAAATAATGTAAAGCTGTACGAATGAGTGGGATATTTCGTTCACTTATGACGATAAATGCTTCGCCGGTAAGCCGTTCAAACAAGGCCTTGACATGGTAGCCCAGCCCAAATCCATCAACCATATAACACATGGGAATTCTGGAGCTTTCTTCATCCTGCTGTTTATCAGCTAAATCAACTGCCCCCTGGGCCCACCTATCAGCTTCTCTTTTAGGATCATACCTGCTATGCATATATACGGGTTCACCGGATTGACCGGACAGCATACAGGTTAAATCCCCGGTTTTAGTTTTTATACATGGGATAAAATCATTTTCATCTACCCTATCCAGTTGTTGGGCAAAGAGTGGCCATTTCTCCCAGAGCGTCTTCATATTCGCCAGGTAAGGAGTATTTGGTTCAATGATATCCGGCAATTTTAAGGTCATAATCAAGTTATGTTTTTGATATTCTGTAAGATGTTATAAAATAGTGAGTTATATTAAAATAATATCCATGGCTTAGGTATTTGGCTTTCTAAATCATCATATGTGATTACTAATAAATTATCGGGCGTTTAACTTATGGTCCATAATAATTTCATAATTTCTTAAACCTTTGTGGGATTTGCAGTTATTTGCATTATAGAAATGGATACCAGAATAATAATCGTTAAAAAAATATAATATCCAGAAAGCTTGTCAGAAATGCGGGCTAACCAGCCAGTATGTTAACGGAGTCGTTTTGAAGTTCAAAATCGAATATCAGGGGCATATGGTCGGAAAATTTAACATTTAGGATATCAAAGTTGGTCATTTTTATAGAAGGACTATGTAGAATAAAGTCGAGCTGTCTTTTGGGAGCCAAGCTCGGATAAGTGGGCCGCCCGTATTGGTTTGCATTTATTAATCCAGTGGCAGCCATGAACAGGATTAGTTCTCTATCCCCCCAGAATGCGTTGAAATCGCCGGCAACAATCATGGGTTTTTTGACATCGGCGAACATTTTGTACAGATGGAGTAACTGGCTTTGTCTGTGACGATATTTAATGGATAAATGTACAAGGAAAATAACAAAATCATCGAATTCCAGTTCAATAACCAGGCGTTTTATTCCCTGGTTGAAATAATGGAAGCCATGGTCTTTGATAGCCAGGTTGGTTAGAAAGGCATTTCCCTGCTTTTTTAAAATAGGCATATACTGTGCAATAGAAGAGCGGGAATATTTTGACTCATAGACATGAGCGAATTTCAGTTGTCTGGCGATTTCCTCAGCCTGATTATTTTTACCGGAACGGTATGAGCCGTTGTCCACTTCCACCAGACCGATGATATCCGGCTTGAGAGACTCGATAAATGTACTGATGGATTCGAGATTATTGCCGGTGGGCCGCAGATAACCGCTGAATGGAAACGGTAAATGAAAAGATAGTCCTGTTCCCGTGCCGTATCTGATATTATAAAGTAGAAAACGCATATATAAATTATAGTGTTATTATCTATAAATGATTGTAAAATACTATTTTAACATTATTATTATAATACACATGCCAGAAAAATCAAACTAAATATAGTGTAAATAACGTACTTATAAATGATTTTTCTGGTACTGGCCCAAAATTATCATTAATGTATATAAAGATAATAATATCCGGGAGATATGGCAATGGAATACTATCTTTTCGATACATGCCGATTGGGGGTCCTTATCGCGGTCCTGGTGGAAACAATACTGTTTTTCATGTGGGCGTTTGCCCGTGATAAGGTAAAAACCTACTGGCTTCTGGCGGGGCCGGTAATCCTTGGAATCAGCCTGTATCTTGATTATGCTGTGGAAACGAATCGGGAGCAATTGGAAAGAATAACGCGGGAAATAGTACAGGCCGCCGAAGAAGAAAAGGCTGAAGTGATAATCAATTCATTGAGTTCTCACTTCCTGTTAAATAGTGGTTATAATAAGGACCGAGTTGCCGAAAAGATTCGATATTATTGTTCCCGGCCGTTTATTTATTATAATCATGTTGACAGCCTGCAGGTTAATAGCGTACAAGATGCCAGTGGTCAGGTTGAATTTTCCGTCACGACTATGTTTGATTCTAAAAGTAATTATGCCTCTGTTCCCTATATAAAAACAACCTGGCAATTTGATTATGTCCGTGATGCTGACGGCAGATATCGGGTGCAGAATATGACGATGTTGAAGTTTGGTAACGAGCCGGGATTTGATATATTTTCCCAGAGAGGCGATACGTATTATAAAAGCTTATAAGATTGTTTCAGGTGATTCTGGCGACATGGAACAGGTGCGCTGATATAAGATATTAATAGTATGACGGCTATGGAAACCCGGGAATATCAGGAATGGGATAAGAAATATATCTGGCATCCGTTTACACCCATGCGGTTGTGGCTGAATGATGAGCCGCTGGTTATTGAAAGAGGGGTGGGCGCGTATCTTTATGATACGGATGGGCATAGATACCTGGATGGTGTTTCGTCGCTCTGGTGTAATATTCACGGGCATAATCATCCTCATATCAATGCGGCGATTATCTCTCAGATGCAGAAGATTGCTCACAGCACCATGCTGGGGTTGGCCGGGGAGATGCCGGCACGACTGGCTAAGGAGTTGGTGGATATTACGCCGGGGAATCTGACGCGGGTGTTTTATTCTGACAGTGGGGCGACTTCTGTTGAGATTGCGATCAAGATGGCGTTTCAATACTGGCTGAACCTGGGGCATAAGGACAGGCATTTATTTATTGCCTTAAAGCAGTCGTATCACGGTGATACCATGGGGTCGGTGAGTGTGGGGGGGATCGATATTTTTCATCGTATATTCGGGCCGTTAACGTTTAAGGCTCAGTTTGCCCCGAGCCCTCATCCGTACCGATTTGCCGGCACGGAGCAGGAATGCCGGCAGCATGCTCTGGATGAAATAGAAAGCCTGTTGCAGCAGTACAAGGATCAGGTCGCGGCGATTGTGATGGAGCCGTTAGTACAGGGTGCGGCCGGGATTATTGTTCATCCGGAAGGGTTTTTACGCAGTGTGGCCGGGCTGGCCCGACGGTATGGTGTTCTGTTGGTCGCCGATGAGGTGGCCACCGGGTTTGGGCGCACGGGTACGATGTTTGCCTGTGAGCAGGAGCAGGCGGAACCGGATATTATATGCCTGGCCAAAGGATTGACCGGCGGCTATGTGCCCCTGGCGGCTACGCTGACGTCGGAGCAGGTGTTTGAAGTGTTTCTGCACGAGCCGTGGACGGAAACCACGTTTTATCACGGGCATACATACACCGGTAACGCAATAGGATGCGCCGCGGCCCTGGCGAGCCTGGAGGTCTTTGAAAGGGAAGAAACCCTGGCGAAATTGCCGGGGAAGATTGCATTGATACAGGAGTATCTGCAAAATATTTCCAAACTTGAGTTCGTAGGGGACGTACGGCAAAAAGGGATGATGGCCGGAGTGGAACTGCTGGAAGACAAGCCCGCAAAGAAAAATTTCGACACTACCCGCAGAATCGGTACCACCCTCTGTCGGCGAATGCGCGATAAAGGAGTAATCCTCCGGCCGCTAAGTGATGTACTGGTTATCATGCCACCTTTGGCGATCAGTATGAATGACCTGGAATTTCTGCTGAGCATCATAGAGGAAACTATCAAAGTTGATTTGAGAAAAATAGTATAATCATCTCACTCTAATCTATCAGGCCAGAAAGAATTATTAGCCACGGATTTGCACGAAATTTTACGAATTTTACAGATTCCATTTCCTTAGATATATGCTTTGTATTTACAGCGTTAACCATTTTCATATATACAACTGAGGAGTATGGAATGAGAAACGGTTCCGGGCAGGCACAGAGGACGGCCTCTGCGTTTTTATAGAGAGAGTCCTTTTTTTCGGGAGGGGGGAGCGGCGGTGCTGGTGCCTTCGCTTTCGGCGATGCCGCCGGGTAGTTTGATGATGAAGGTGGTGCCTTCGCGCGGTGTGCTTTCGACGGAGACTGAGCCGTGGTGTTCTTCGACGATGCGCTGGACCACGGCCAGGCCCAGTCCGGTTCCGCCGTGGCCTTTACTGGACTGGAAGGCGCGGAATATGCCGCTGAGTTGATTGGCTTCTATGCCCATACCGTTATCGCTGACCGATAGAATAGCCAGCTGGCTGTTACTGTCATAACTGGTTTTGACTGTAATAACGCCTCTGGTTTCTTCCACGGCGTCCAGGGCGTTAAGGATCAGGTTCAGCACGACCTGCTGGATGCCGTCGGGATCGATGGCAATGGCCGGGAGATGATCGTCCAGGTCGGATATCAGGGCAATCTGTTTTTCGTCAGCATGGTTGGTAAGCATTTCCAGTGATTCGGAAATAAGATGGTTCAACTGGGTAAGCACCAGATGAGGCTGACGCACCTTACTGAAGGCCAGCATATTGAGGACCAGGTTTTGGATTTTGGTGAGGTTGCGCTGCATAATAGCCCAGCCTTTCTGGGCCATGCTGATCTTATTTTTGCTGAGCCCCATTTCGACCATATCGGCGGCGCTTTGCAGGCTCTGGAGGATATTCTTGATACCATGGGAGAGATAAGCAATGGTTTCGCCCGCGGCTGCCAGTCGTTCGGCCTGAACACCGGCCTGATAGAGTCGGGCATGTTCCAGGGCCAGGCCGGTCTGGAACCCGATGGCCGTCAACAGGCGGAGTTGTTCGCCGGCGTAGGTGTGGGTGGCCACAGTGGTATCGACGGAGATAACACCCATAATTTTATCGCGCACAGTAATAGGGACACATAAAGCTGACCGAATGGCATAATTTTGCACGCTTTTACCTTTGGCAAAACGGGGGTCGCGCATGGCATTGGAACATATGACGCCTTCCTTGTTTTGCAGGACATGATCCACGATGGTATGACTTACCATGATTTCGCCGGTTTCATCCTGGCTGCGATAGCGAACCACGACCGGTTTGGCTTCTTCGTCATCGTTTTCGCGGATGAGGATAAAGCCGCGGTCGGCGGGCAGATTATCGAAGATCATATCCATGACCTTTTCCAGCAATTGCTGCCGGTCAAAGATGGAATTGATGGCCGTGGACAGTTCGTACAATAAGCGGAGATTTCCCACGGCGTTGGAGGTTTCCGGGCCGGCGATAATCACTGAATCATCCAGAGACGGGACGGTCGCCATTATGGAAGATTCGATAATGTTTCCCTCTTCATCGATTTTGAGTCCGCCAAGCTGGCCGGCGATACCGCTGCTGCGCACCCCGCCAAATACGAGCAAGGAGGCCCCGCAGCGAATCTGGTCACCCTGCTTAAGTTCCAGGAATTTCGATACTTTTACGCCATTGACATAGGTGCCGTTGGCGGAATTCAAATCATGGATAACCCAGGTGTCGTTTTTCTTTTTGACTAGTTCAGCATGTCGCCGGGATATGGTATTATCAGTGAGAGGCACATCTTCACTGCCTCGACCCAGAAGACAGGGCGAGTAGGTGACATCAATGGTTTTGCCTTTATCTGATCCTTGTAATACGTATAGAGTCGGCACGTTTACTATCCCGTTCTAATCAAACAACAAACAACGACATGGTCCAATAACTTTATTTTAACCAGTTATCTTATTATATAATATTTAGTTGCACAGGTCAAGACTTTTCATAAATCGTTTGTTTATTGGAAAAAAGTATTCATTTTCTTTTCGATACCGATAGTAGTTTGAGGGCCGTGGCCGGCGAGTACTCGGGTTTCCTCAGGTAGTACCAGTAGTTTGTTTCGAATGCTGTCCAGCAGGCTTTTGAGGCTGCTGCCGGGGAAGTCGTATCTGCCGATGGAGCCGGCAAACAGGGTATCACCTGAAAAGACGATTCCTTCCCGACGGCAATAGAAGCTTATGCACCCGGGCGAATGGCCCGGGGTTTCCAGTACCTCGAGCGTGAGATCGCCGAGTTCGACAAGGTCACCTTCCCGTAGTAAATTATCGGCCGGTTCAATGGTAAAAGGATCTCCTGTCATCAATGATAAATTGAGTTGTGGATTGAGTATCATCTCGGCATCAGCCTGACCAATACTGACCGGTAATGATTTGAATTTTTCCTTTACCGTCATAATTCCGGCGATATGATCACAATGTCCATGAGTAAGAATGATCTTTTCCGGTAGTAGGGCATTATCCTGGATAAAGTCCATTAACTCCTGCGGATAAAATCCGGGATCGATGATCAGGCACTCTTTGGCCTGCGCGGAGAGGCGGAGTAGATAACAATTGGTGGCGAAATCTCCTAGAATAAACGTATCAATCTGCACGATAATTCCTTTTCCATATTCAGTTATTTATTAGGCGAGGGTATGGGTAACCCTAAAGCCTGTAATACTTTTTGCATATCCTGCCAAACGCACATACGGTTTTCTTTGGTATAATAACGCAAAACATAGGCCGGATGATAGGTGGCCACCAGTTTAACCGGTTGGGCCAGAGGGTGGGGCAGGTACTCGTGAACACGTCCGCGCAACTGCCCGATGGAAGAATTGGTATTTAAAAGCGTACGGGCGGCATGGGCGCCCAGCGCTACTATCATTTCCGGCTCAATAATATCCAGTTGCTGTGATAAATAATCGATACAGGCGGCAATTTCATGGCCCTGAGGATCTCGATTTTTTGGCGGCCGGCATTTGAGAATATTACAAATAAACACCTCGTCGCGTTTGAGGCCCATGGCCTTGATCATGTTGGTTAAAAGCTGGCCGGCTCGTCCGACAAACGGCCGTCCCTGCTGATCTTCGCTTTCACCAGGGGCTTCGCCCACAAAGACAATACGGGCATCCGGGTTGCCTTCCCCGGGCACACAATTTATTCGACTTGCCTGTAAATCGCATTTTTTACATTGTGAAACTGTTTGGGCCAGTTCTGCCAGGCGCCGCCGTTTTTCATGGACGATGTCAGTTTTATCATTTGACATGTCTTTAATCGATGAGGTTTTTTTCGTTAAGGCGGTCCGGGGGGAGGGGGTTTTGTCGACAGGTTCCATGGGTAGCCAGGCGCCGCCCAGAAAAAGGTCGGTTTCCATTTGCGTGATCAGTGTACGCGCCAGGTGTTTGAATTTTGATGGAGTTTCCATATTATATAATCAGATTTATCTAATTCATACCAAATTGCATTTCATACAATTGTTTATACAGCCTGCAGCTGTCCATTAATTCCTGATGTGTTCCCTGGGCGATAATTTGGCCCTGATCCAGGACGATAATTCGATCGGAGTCGATAACGGTGCTGAGCCGATGCGCGATGATAAATGAGGTTCGGTTCTGGGAAAATTCCGACAGGGCTTTTTGTATCTTGGCTTCACTGTCGGCGTCAATCTGGCTCATGGCCTCGTCGAAGATTAAAATGGCGGGATCACGCAGGATAGCCCGAGCGATAGCAATCCGCTGTAGCTGCCCGCCGGAGAGAGTGGTGCCCTGTTCGCCGATAACGGTCTGATAGCCGTTGGCGGTTTGCTCGATAAATTCGTGAGCATAGGCGCGTTTGGCGGCGGTGATAATTTGCTCCCGGCTGGCGTTTTGATCGCCGTAAGCTATATTCTCAGCGATGGTATCATTAAATGTGATATTCTGTTGGGTAACGATACCGATCTGTCGGCGGAGGCTGCTTAAGGTCACTTCGGCAATATTAATGCCGTCAATATATATTTCCCCCTTATCCGGTAAAAAGAACCGCGGTATCAAACTTAAAAGGGTGGTTTTTCCGGACCCGTTCGGGCCTACAACGGCAATGATTTCACCTGCATTTACCATAAGATTAATATTGTCAAGGGTTACAGTGGTGCTATTGGGATATCGGAAAGTAATATTTTTAAATTCCAGAGATTCACTCAAAGGTTTCAGTTCAAGAGCCTGGGGTGGATCAGATTCCACGGGCGCATCCACCAGACGATAGACGCGTTCGGCTGAGGCATTGGCCGTCTGTAATTTGGGTAACACGTTACCCAGTTTGCGTCCTGATTCAGCCATGGCGCCCAGGAGCATGACTATTTCCAGAAAATCACTGGTATCCATAGTGCCCCGGGTAAGCCAGTAGGCGGCAAAAATCATCCCAATACAGGCTGCAATAATAGAGAGACCCTCCAGGAGGGGACCGCTGCCGGCATCAATTTTTGCCATGCGAAATTGTTGTTTCAGTAGTTTGTCATTGATCTGCCTGAAGCGTTCTTCCTCGTATTCTTCCTGATGATACCCTTTAACTACTTTTATACCAATTAAAGTGCCCTGTAAATGCCCCAGCATGCGTGACCAGCTTTCCAGGGTTTTTTTAGTGGCCTTTTTCATTTTTCTTCCCAGCTTATTGATTATCAGGCCGGCCACCGGCGCGCCTAATACTACAATCATGGTCATTTTTGCATTGATCTTATACGCCAGGAATCCCAGGGCGATCATTTTCATTGGTTCCCGGATTGTTTTCCCGAAGAGTGTGGTAATACCTCCGTGGATTCTGTTTGAATCCTGTATAAAGCGACTCATGGTGTCGGTAAAGCCTTCCTGGCTGAAATAACTGAGTGACAGACGGACGGCTTTGGCATAGGCATCACGACGAAGCTGCATAATAGCGCGAAAGGATATTCTGTTAATAAGATATTCCTGGATAAAACGAAGAAAACAACGCAGGATGGTGGCGATTAATATTAAGATAATCATCAAAATGATACATTGGCGTTTGAAGTTGGTGTCAATTTGATCGGGCAGGAAACTCAGCAGCCAACGCGCGGCCGGCGCATAGAAGGGGGGGGCAGCAAGATCAAGAGTAATATATTTTTCCGAGCCATCCATGTGTCTTATCAAGAGTTCCACGGAACGTTCAGGCATCCAGGCCAGGCGATAGAGTATGGCATTATGTGTGAGTTGTTCAGATTTTGAGGTCGTCGGGTCTATAATGCCCAGGATCTTATCTTTTAATGTTAGACTACTTTGGTTGGCTGTTCCATCTCTATCGATTTTAGTTATCTTCAGGGGTTCATTTATGGAGCGATATTTTTCAACATCTTCCAGGGTTTCCGGTAATACCAGAGCTTCAAATTTAATGCCCGTCCGATGTTTGATTATTCCCCGGTTAATCCAGCCGTCCAGGCCCTCATTATCAATCATGGCACGCATGAGCGGGTACATGGCTCCGATCGTAGATGCAAACAGAACGGCTACCAATAAAGCGCAGATTACGGAGAGGATAAGGGCTTTATATTGCTGAAAAACATATTGCAGAGCGCGTCTAAAATAATCCATAATATTTCACTTTTTTTGGATAAGTACTTCATAAGTGGGTAACAAAAGGTCTATCTTTACCAAAATTACCCCCTAACGTCAAGTAATGAAATGGATTAATTTCATTATGGATATACCAGACTAAACAAAATTTTATTTGACGAATCGTTCCCGATTAAATCTAATAATGTGTTCTGGACATATAGACAGTGAAAAAGATATAGCCTGATTTTATATAACTTGTTTTTTGAGAAAAACTTACAGAAAGTAGTAGTAGATATGGATATAAGACTCTCTGCACCCGATATCACGCCAGCGGACATAGAGGCTGTCATTAATGTCTTGAAAACACCTAACTTAAGTTTAGGTCCCAAACTGGTGGAATTTGAAACGGCGTTTGCTGATTACACGGGCCGTCGTTTTGGTGTGGCGGTCAATAGCGGGACCAGTGCGCTACATCTATGTATGCTGGCTCTGGGAATAAAGCCCGGTGATGAGGTCATAACGACTCCTTTTAGCTTTATTGCCACAACTAACAGCGTCCTTATGGTCGATGCAAAGCCGGTTTTTGTGGATATCGATCCGGACACCTATAATATCGATGTGGACAGGATTCCGGATAAAATTACAGATAAGACCCGAGCTCTGCTGCCGGTTGAGGTTTTTGGTAATCCGCTTGGCATAGATAAAGTTTATGAAACAGCTATAAGTCATAATCTGTTATGCATTGAAGATTCCTGTGAAGCATTGGGAAGTGTAGTTAATGGTCGTAAAGTGGGTACTTTAGGTAATGTAAGTACTTTTGCATTTTATCCCAATAAACAAATGACTACCGGCGAGGGAGGTATTATTGTCACTGATGATGAAGAAGTTGCCCATCTGTGTGGCTCGTTACGTAACC
>JAFGHE010000193.1 GCA_016930295.1 Sedimentisphaerales bacterium | reverse complement strand
TTTATTATTCTGTCAGACTCTTTATAAGGAACAATTTTTACGATATTTTTTTCATTTAATATCCTGACGATGTTTGAACCAATTAAATATCTTGCGAGGGAGTAAGGTATTTTTAATATGCCCTTTTCTATCCAAGATTCTCTGACTACTATTGTCCACTCTTGCTTTTGATCCACATGTCCGATAAGATCAATATCTGAAGTAGAAACCCTTATTGAGTCTCCTCTTTTATGAGGATGCTTAAAAATAACATTGGATTTTCCGTTTAGCGATAACTCTTGCAGATCTTCAATAAAATTATTTCCAGATATACAATTTGATTCAGTATCTAAATATCCGATTACTTGATTATTTGCTGGAAAACAAAATGTGCATTCATAATAGAATCCATGATAAAGAAGCAATTGTTTTAATACAGGTGTAGCAATTAGTTTATTATTAAAAAAGATATCATTGTTAATTATAATTTCGATAGAATCATGAGGTTTATTAAGATCCCATTTAGATTCTGAATCTAATATCTGCGCAAATCGATTGTCACTGTTTAAATAATAATTCAAACTAAATACTAAGCGCTCTTCAAATCCATTATTTTCATTATTAAATAACAGGGATAATATTTCTTTTGCATGAAGAGGGTATTTGTGTTGAGCAAATATTTTTGTAATTAGATCTATTTTATTAGGAATATCTTTATCTATTAATTCTAAGGAAAGCCATTTTTTTTCATAATTAACAAATCTATTATCCTCAGAAATAGCCATTAGGATTTTCGGAATAACCTCTTTTTCATCGTTCTCTGAAATAATCTCAAGTGAACTTACTGCTGGTCCTGCATATTCTTCTCCATGATAATTTGCAATAAATGTTTTTGTATGTGAATTAGTCAGCCTCGACATCATTGAGAGTAATTTAATCTCAATTTTCTCAAATGAATATCCTTGTGGATCTTTGTGGTGTCTCGAAACGTTGATAACTTCTGCAGGTTCTAAGGACTTTTTACCATCTGACTGTTTTATAAATATTGCAATTTTGTCCTTTATATTATAACATTTACGTCTATCATAAGGTATTAACTTGGTTTGATTTTCGATTTGTTTCGTTAAATATATTTTAGCAAGTTCGTTAATAGTTTTAGGGAGGGGATCATTTAACCAGTGTTTTAAAAGAAAATTTAACTCGTTATGTCCTATGACACAATCACTCAAATTGATATATAAATTATCTTCCATAATCCAACTATTAAAAGATGAGCAATACAACTCAATATCTAAAAAACTCCCTTTTTGCGAATAATAAAAAGTTACCTCTGAGAAGCTTGCCTTCACGTTGACCTATCTATCTTACCATCCGGCCTGCCCACATGTCAAGAACATTTCCAGTAGTGAATAATATTATAAATAGTTTTAGGTTACTGATTAGTTAGTCAAGCCACATAGCTCAATATCATCAATATTCCAACCAGCATACGGGTAGGCACGCTCATCTATAACCTCATAACCCCAACGAATATAAACTGTGGAATGGGTGTCTGCTATAGCACTTATGTCATAATCCATAAGCTGCCAGCTATTATCGGTTATCTCGGAAGGTTCGGAATGCTGCCAAACAATAGTCCAATCACTACCGTTGTTGGAAGCTTCGATTTTACAGGTGACATATCCGGAATGATCTGTATTTAACCATCGGGCGAATTTAAAATGAATGTCTTGATAATTGATACAGTCAAACGGCCCGGTGGTTAAATAATAGGAGGGGGAGTTAGGGACACTGTTTTATTCTGGTTAAACTCTCTGTGCCCTCCGTGTCCTAAGTGGTAAAAAATAATTAAAAAGTTAACTTGACATCAAACTTTCCCGTGCTATACTATATCCATATAGGATGTTGGGCTGGGTATAAGACAAGCTAAAGCTTGAACTCTCAACGCTCCGGTGGAGTATCCGATTGGTCTCCGGGCACTCTAAGCGAGCGCTAAGAGTTCAAAGTTTACCCCTTTGAAGAAAGGGGATTTATCGTGTTCTTAAAATGTAGCGTGCTTAACGCATAGACAGATACAGGTTAGAATTCCATTACATCGTGTAATTAACCATTCTGCCTACAGAATAATCAATTGATATCCTTCTTCCTGGTCGAAAATACCGGGGGTGTTCAGGCGATTCAGGCGGACGGACGGGTCATCGTTTCGCACATAGGAGAATATATTAGCGGCGGATATCGAACTGCTGCCGGCCGGGGACAAAGCCTTCACCCGGGCTGACTTAATACTGGGTACCTTTAATTTCAGGAATTTAAGATATCCAGCGGACCCAAACCGAGGATGGTGATATGATTCATGGGATAATTATCTAATAGATTTCTGATATCATCAGAGGTAACGCTTTGCAGAATCCTGAGATCTTCTTCCAGAGAACAGTATTCCCGGCGATAGATCCAGTTGAAACCCAACGGCACCAGACGTCCCATGGGCAGTTCTCCATTGAGGGTAATATGTGAGGCCATTTTGTTTTTACTGGCCCGGAGTTCTTTTTCGGTTACTCCTTCACGGCGGACCTGCTCAAAGATTTCTTTAACGATATCCACCACCCTGGAGGTCTGTTGGGGATCACAGGAAATGTAGGTATAATACGCTCCGGTGCCGTCCATGGTATCGTAGTCCATATCAGCGCTGTCGGCCAGGGCCGAGTCCACCAATGCCCAGTAGAATCTCGAACCAGTCTCATCCCCGATAATATTGGCCAGAACTCCCGCAGCATAACGTAACTCATGCTGAGCGGAAGGGGCAGCGGTAATCAGGCAAATATGCTCGCGCGTGATTTTATCATTCTGTACCATCTGAGCCAGGCCTGTGCCTTTATAATCACTGAGTTGACGTTGTGCCCCTGAGGCCTGCCAGGAGCTGCATAAACCCCGGGCCTGTTCCAGCAGGCCGGGCCAGTCCACCTTGCCGGTCGCCGCCAGGATCATGTTGTCCGGCCCGTAGCGACGCGCAAAATAGTCCCGCATACCTTCACTGGTCATATTCCCAATACTTTCGACCGTTCCCAGTACACTGTTACCGGCCGGGTGCTCGCCAAAATGCTGCCGGCGGCAGCGGTCCAGCACATCAAAATGGGGCAAATCCCGGTACATGGCGATCTCTTCGCAGATAACCCCTTTTTCAGTATTGAAATCATCATCCCGCAGTGCCGGTCGCATCAAATCAGCCCACAAATCCAGTACCCGCTGCTGATATTCCGGCAATACCGCGGCATAATAAACCGTATTTTCCTCACTCGTAAAGGCATTATATTTGGCCCCCATCTGATCAAATTCCAGGTTCACCTCAATCGCCGACCGTTTCGCCGTGCCCTTGAACATCATGTGCTCCAGGAAATGACTTACCCCGGAGACCTCCGCCGTCTCATCCCGGGAACCCGTACGCACAAAAAACCCTATTGCCAGCGACCGGGCCGACGGCACGACCTCCGCCATTACCACCAGACCATTATCTAACTGTGCCTGCTTAAACTCCATTATATACTCCTGCTATCCAGACGCCAGCGTCAAAAGTATTTCGAACGGTTGTTTCTGGATTAAAAACAACGGTTTTAAGTGCCAATATCCACTTTTGACGGTAGCATCTATCCATAATTATGTCAGAGACTTTTTAGCATATATATACTATAACGTCAATAACAGGAAAAAATCGATGTGATTGTGATGATTGGCTATCCCGCTAATCAAAACGCCGGATGTCAGAATAATAATTGACTACTCACGTAACACCTCTGACTCCCCACCTTTTTATTCCCCTTTCCAACGGATGGTCTTGAACCAGTCTTTGTCGCTTATACCGGCAAATACATCATCCTGCAGGGCTTTTTCACGGATTTCCAGCGTCCCCTTCTTTTCGCCGATCTTGAGCCATTTGCGACACTCATCCTCAACCACCTGCAGGGCGCCGATACAGGCCAGATTATAGGCGGAAATACCCTGCTTGAGATTTTCAGCGGCCAGGTATTTTTCCCGGGCCTGGTGCAATAATTTGTCTTTTTGTCGGCCGGTTTTATGGCGGGCCATTTTCAAGAGCGCATTACCCCAGTTATGCAGGGTTTTATAATTGTCCGGCTTGACCTCCAGAGCCATGTCATACTTTTGACATGCCTCCTGTAACAACGTATCCGCCTCTTTCTCATTCTTATACTGAGCCCGGTTTAAAAGGGCCACTCCCCAGTTATTCATGGCCTCATGATTGTCCGGCTTAATGGATAGTGACATCTTGTATTTCTCACAGGCATGGGCCAATAACAAGTCAGCTTCTTTGGGCTCTTTCGTCCGGGCCAGGTTTTTAAGCACGATACCCCAGTTATTGAGGGCTTCGGCATAATCAGGCTTCATGGCCACGGCCTGCTCAAAATGACCACAGGCCTGCTCCAGCAGCCGGACGGATTCCGGTCCGAACTTTTTGCCGGCCAGCCGGGCCAGGCAACTTCCCAGACTATTATGGGCCCGGTAATATCCCGGCTCAATTCTTAATAAGTCTTCCCAGCACTGGATAGCCAGGTCCAGGTCCCGGTTCTGCTCGGCCTGTTTGCCTTGAGTCCATAATTCGTTAATGGAACGCTGCTTATCCGATTCAATAATAAGATCACTGAGCAGATGGTTACCCTTGTCCTGCGATTCTTGTATCGTTGCTTCTGTTCGGGTCACCAGATTCTCCAATAAGTCCCTGGCGCGACCCTCTATCTCCTGTATCTTTTTATCCGCTTCGTCAATCACCTGGTTTAACAGCAAGTGACATCTCTCCTGTACCTGTAGTGCCTTTTCATCCAGGTGATGAGCCTGGTCGTTCAGGGCCCTGCTTTTGGCCTCCAGCGCTTTGATTTTTTCGTCCGATTCAGAAATCGCCGAGGTCAACAACGCCTCGCCGGTCTCACGTACCTGATGGATCTTTTCATCCACAACCGGATTCATCAAATTCAGGATTGCCGTACTTTCTTTCAACTGGTCCAGGGTTTCACGTGACCTGGAATCAAGTTCTTTCATGACTTCATCCAGAAGCGACTGGCATCGTGCCTGGACCTGCTGTGCCTTTTCATCCAGGTGATGAGCCTGCTCATCCATCTCCCTGCTCCTGGATTCCAGTTCCTTGATCTTATGATCCGTTTCCGTGATGGCCGTGGTTAACAGGACTTCGCCGATCTCGCGCGCCTGAAGGATCTTTTCATCCAGGTCCGGAGTCATCGAACCCAGGATCGCCGTACGTTCTTCCAGCTGCCTTAAAACATCACGCGACTTGGCATCAATCTCACCGATGACATCGTTTAAAATCGACTGGCATCGTGCCTGGACCTGTTGTGCTTTTTCATCCAGATAACAGGCCTGATCGTCCAGATCCCTGCTTTTGGCTTCCAGTTCCTTAATCTTCTGGTCCGATTTCGTGAGGGCCGAGGCCAGCAGTACCTCTTCGGTCTGGCGGGCCTCGAGAATCTTTTCGTTCAGTTCCGGAGCAAGGGAATTAAATAGTGTCTTTTTCTCCTCCATCTGACTTATAATTTCGCGCGAACTGGCCACCAGCTCTTTTAAACCGGACAACTCCTTGCGGATTTGTTTTATCTGTTTATCCGACTGGCATATCAAAGCGCTCATCAATTGCCGGCCTTTCTCCTGTATATCGCTGTCGATCTTTCGTCGATCCAACTCAGAGTTCTCCAGCTTCTTGAAAATCTCTGAGTAAAGATTTGTTATCTTGGTCTCGATACGATCTTCAAAATCGCGCGCCTTCTGATACACCTGCTGAATATCATTACTGACATGACTGGCCCCTACGGCTAAATCATGGGCCTGGCCACTGGCCTGGATAAGCTCCCGGGTTATCTGCCGGGCCTGACGTATCGACATGCGGCTTTTCTGGTTGAACTTTAAGATTAAAAAGATACCGGTCAGAGCAATCAATATCAGCAGACCGCCGGCTATGGAAAAGTAAATGGCAAACGACGTTTTTAACTGGTCGATCCCTTCCTGCTGGGTCTGGCGGGCCAGAATGACAAGTTCCTGACGCGTGGCTGTATCGCTATTGTCTGTCCGAGCGGCTGCCCGGTCCGGTTGAGTGTCAGATGAATTCGCGACAAATGACGGCGAATCTACAGCCATAACAATCGACACAATTCCCAGTAAAAACAACATTGTCACAAACACACTCTTTTTAATCATAGTGTCCGCCTTTATATTTTACTATATTTCAATCAGATATTTACTTTCAGTTCTTTGGGGCCAATCGTTGCCACAGTAAAATTCCCCGGCTTATGCCGCCCGAGATAGTCGATTACATCGTTTACCGTCAGCGCGTTTATTTCATTTTCAATTTCTGCCAGCGTTCTCACCCGCTTGAGGTGATAATAATCACCGGCGCCGGCCAGCGCTCGTGCCGCGGTCGATTCTCCCTGCATAATCAGAGAGGCACGCAGCCCGACTGTGGCCCGGTCCAATTCGTCCTGAGTTATCCCCTCTGCGAGCCGGTCCAGTTCAGACATCATCACATCCAGTCCTTCCTGGGCACTTTCAGGAGAACTGCCCAGATAACACTGGACTGTACCGTAAGGACCAATCACTCTATGATTGGCTCCCACGGCATAACAAAGCCCGCGTTTCTCCCTTACTTCGGTAAAAAGTCTGCTCCCCATTCCGCCGGATAAAACCGCTACAGACGCCAGTGCCTTATAATAATCCTTATCAGTAACATGAACCGAAGGGAACATCACCCCTATATGGATCTGAGCTCCCTCGTTATGTTGATGATAAAACTCATTTCTACAAGGCTCCCGCGTTAATTCCTGCGGCGTCTGGCCTTTCCAGTCATCAAAATTCCGCTCCACGGTCTCCTGAAGCTGGTCAAAATCAACTTTGCCGGCCACCGCCAGAATCGCGCCCTGAGGTGAAAATCGGCTGGCCCAGTATGATTTTACCTCTTCAATTGTCAGACCCTGCAATTCATCTCGTTTTCCCGGTGCAGGTCTGCCGTAAGGCCAGGGTAAAAAACGCTCAACAACCAGAATGCCTATTTTATGCCTGGGATCATCTTCCAGTGATTCCAAAGATTGCAGTGCTAAAAGGCGGCAGAGTTCAAACTGTTCTGCCTTCAATTCCGGTCTTCTCAGGACATCGGCATAAATACCAATTGTCTCCAATAGATTTTCCCCTACTAGTGCACCCGAATGGCATAAATGCAAATTACTGACTGAGCTATGGCGCTGCAGGCCCAGGCCGTCCAGTCGTTCGTTAAGCTGCCGATTATCCATTTGGCCGGCCCCGCGAAATACCAGTTCTGACAGTACAGCACCTGTGCCGTTTCTGCCATCGGGATCGTGAGCTGATCCTGCCGGCAACATCAACACAAAGGCGCCCGATGACACGTCACTTAGTCTTTCAGCCACTAAGGTCATACCATTACTTAACTTATGAATTTTTATTTTTTCTCCGCTCACACTATACCTCTCTTTTAAAAGATTACTATATTACCTGAAAGCATTTATGTATTTGAATCGACATTCCCGGCTCAGATAGGCGAATAAATTACTATAAATTGATTAAAATTTAAGGGTGTTAATGCCGATTTAAAACAGCATAAGAATATAATATATTAGGACCTAATTTTACTTGACCAAACCTGGTCCGAAACATATACTTCTGCACACACCAGGTTTGGCATAGGCAGGAGACAAACCTCCTAACTTATAAAGCATGAAATATCAAGGACTTAAAAAATATGGCGTCAAGTAAGAAAAAAACCAAGAAGACCACCACCAAGACCAAGAAGACCTCTGCTAAGCCCAAAAAAAGGAAAGCCACTATGAAAACAGCCGAGGAAAAGCCCTTGACTCTGGAGGAACTAGAGGAATTCCGCCAGCTTCTGTGGGAGAAAAGACTAGAACTCGTTGGTAATGTCGATTATATGAGCGTGGAAGCACTGGACGGCTCTCGTCAGGACACATCAGGCGAATTATCCAGTATGCCCATACATATGGCTGATGTAGGGACCGATAACTATGAGCAGGAATTCACGATCGGGCTCATTGAAAGTGAGCGAAAATTGCTCAGACTGATAGACCGGGCTCTGCAAAAAATAAGGGATGGAAATTACGGGACATGTGAAGGGACCGGCAAATTGATCGGTCGGGCCCGGCTGCAGGCTGCTCCCGAGGCACGTTATTGCATCGAATTCGCCCGTAAACTTGAGCAGGGGCTGGTCTCTGAACCGGATGACAACGGAATTCTGGAAGGCGATAAAAAATAGCCACGATTTCAAAATAACTGATTTTATCAAATCGTTCAGTTTGAGTTGGCACAGAGGCACACAACAATTTTATAAAGAAGAATGAAAAACCAAGAGAAACTGATTTGCTGTGTCAAACCGCCCGCCTCATAATAAAGAACATGCTCCCCCCGCCACTGAGAAAATAGTTCCATCCTATCGCAGTCTGAAAGCTCATCTGGTTTTCTGGCTGGTCTGTGTTGTGGGGGTAGTACTTGATCTGGCCAGCAAAAACTGGGCGGTCAATACGCTGGGTAACCCGGAACAGGCCCAACCCAAACCTTTTATTATCCTCGACGGGTGGCTGCGATTTATAACCGTGTTTAATACCGGAGCCGTTGGCGGATTCGCGGCCGGGAAAACCACCTTTCTGCTAGTCATTACTCTTTTAGCACTTATTTTTCTCCTGTGGCTCTTTGCCACTACCCCACGGGATAATCATTTATGTCATTTCTTTCTGGGCCTGATTATGGCCGGCGCCCTGGGCAATATGCACGACCGCCTGTTCAACCACGGCAAGGTCATCGATTTCATCGAGGTCAATCTCCACTTCAATCCCTTCAATCCCTGGCCCACCTTCAACCTGGCCGATACCTTCCTCACCATCGGCGCAGTACTCTTTGTAATTAGTTTAATCCGGGCGGGACGACAACATAAAAAATGAACCATCCACACCCCCCCTCCGTCAGGCATAAGGATGACACTCTATTCCATTTTTCCCCTCAAAATAATTTTTGTGCCTTCTTGTCGCGTCGTAGTCTAACGAAGCCGGATGTGCCCCTGCCTTCGCTGGGATAAACTTTTTTGTGGCTAATTATCATCTCGGGTCAGGTACGGGATTGAGGGCGACCAGTTTTGGTTTATCTGCGGACGAAAACACATTAGTGCGGTCAAAGATGGCGATCATGCGTTTCTGCGGGCCGCTCATGCCCACGCGTACCAGAATATAGGCGGTAAACGTATCACTGCGTACAGTCGCGAGGTTACTGACCCGTTGGAAGAAGATATCCCGCTCCCACAGATCATTAGCCACAGTGTCGGTATTATAAAATGGGCCCGGATTGCCGGAACCGATAGCGTTATCATTGATCGGGACATCGGAAGAATCAACATTTTTACCCCAGCGCCGGATATCGTACCAATCCATTTGCTTGCTGCTGGTGCCGGTTCCGCCGGACGCATGGGTCACATTGACCAGTTCGCCGATATTGGCAAATCCCGGATCTTCGCGCACGTCATTATTGCTCGAAGAATTACCCAATCCCATGCCATATTTACGGGTTTTATTTCTATCTACTTCGTCGGAATCGGTGGCGTCAGGTTTTTCCTGCCATTTGGAATAATCGTAAACCCGGGAATAATCCACTATCTTGGGGATCACCGGCAAGCGGTCCCGATAGCCCACAACGGCCTGGGCCAGCTTGTACATGTCCTTCTCTTTAGCGATGGGGTCAGCCATCCACGGCAACTGGGCAATGACATACCAGGGCGCGGTATTGATATTGATACGCCCGGCAACGGCCAGCTCATTTTTTTCCAGAAATTCTGATTTGGGATCCGTCTCGTCGGGGTCCGCGGCATCAATATCCCCATCTTCATCATTATCCACCTCGTCCTTGGCGGGATTATCACTTTTGCCATTCCCGTCATTATCAATCCCATCATTGAACGGGGTAAATGTCGTGAAATATCGGAGCAGATTACCAAAATCCGCATCACCGGGGTCAAGCCGGCCCGCCGTAATGTTCGCGGCGGCCGTCAATTTCATTTCCGGCTCGCTCGCAGTCCTTATGCTCTCCCACATCTCCGGCATTGTGATAAATTCTCTACCGGAGCCTCTGGAAACTTCGACCATGCCTACAGCCAGGACATTATAAATCTCACCTACGTTTTTCATGTTATTATCCGCCACCGGTATGTTGATAGTGGCCGTGGTCAGTACACTGGCCCGTCCCTTAAACGCCACTCCCTGTGGTGTCGTTTGCAACACCCAGTTCCAACTACCATAATCAGGCTTAGGCCATATGGGAAAATCACAGTTATTACCAGCCGAGAAATAGTTGACACCGCGAATCTTCTCATACCCTTCAATCCTGTCGGCTGTAAATAAGGGGAAACTCCCGATATCCTCAATCACATCGATATGACATTTTTCCCCTGAGCTGGTATTCGATAAAACAATACTGTCACTCGGATTTAATTCGATAGTAAACGTAGCATCTGCCGACGGATATAATGGATCCTCTTCTTCCCCCACTATTCTTCCGGTGACAAAATAGGACGATCCGGCCGGCACGTAGCCTGACAACGGAAAAGATGGGTTAGAGCCGATAGAAGCCGCCGGACCAATCTCCAGTTCCCAATCCCCTAATTTCGCAAGCCCCGGGCCCGGATTATAAATCTCGATCAATAAGTCTCGCCTGTTTGGATTGGGTGGATCCGCATCATCCGAATCCTGGGCTATACCGATCATACCGATATACAGGTTTCCCCCGTTTGATTCATAGCCATAAAAGGTCTCTTTGCTAGTGGTAGTGGCGCCCACGCCAACTTCCAGCCTGGTGGGTTTACTGTCACTATCGAAATAGTCCTTCAAATTAACAGCTAAAATACCGGCCAGCCTGCGCCGAGCGGTGGGCCCGCCGCCGACATCGGAAAATTGAGGCAGCTTGGTTTTGATAACACTGCTTTTGGGTAATCCCAGGTAAATCGCCGCGGCCAGTTGCTCCGTGGTAGGCGGATCAAAATGGGTATTCTTAACACTACTGGTATCGACCATATCATTAATACTAATCGAGCGAAACGACCTCATACCGGGTCGGGGATTGGCAGGATTCCAGTATGTCCAACTCGACGGGCTTCCCTCCCAGGCGCTTTGTAAAGAACCAGGCATAGCGGACGTGTCCGATTTCGGCAAAATTGCCCGATCAAAACTATAGGTCGTGACCAGATGACGCTTGTTATAATTGCCTAATCCCTGGTTGGAAGAAGACCAGGCGGAGGCCGCCTTTATATACCAATTTTCAAGGTTTGCCTCATATTCTTTACTGTTTCGTCCTTTGTCATAAGGGTAAAATACACCGGTCGGCGCGCCGGGGTATAGCGTTTCAGGCCATACAAATAAACAGCGTGCAGAAGGCCTAGTGGAAGTGCTCAGGAAAAACCGGTTCCGCAGTTCGAGTTCATCCTGTATGTCAAAGGGTGCAAAATATATATCAATTTTGCCTCCAGTTACTATGGCGGGATTCAATAGCCGCAGGGCCACGTCGCTTTCGTATTTGGTATCATTTTCATAGGTATCAGTATCCACAAAATCTAAATTACCTTTATAATATCTTTTTATTGTCTTATCCTTCCAAAAGCCTAAACGTGCATCCTGCAGCCTGGCAAACCTGGTCTTCCGTTCTGGCAGGGGTCCGGATTTACTCATAATATCAATCAAATTAATATGCGACAATTGAGTGCCGTCCCATTGTGGAGAACCGGAAGTAGCGCCAAAATCAGGATCTTCCGGGTTCCGGTAGGCGGTATTGAGATTGATCATAGCGCAATTGTCAATAATGCGCACGGCGGTATAGATGGTCTGGCCCTGCGGGCCGGTAATATCCGGCACAACCACCCAGCGGGAATCCGCGACTCCATCGCCGTCGGCATCGGCCTTGTCGCCACCAGATTCATTAAAAATAGGTTCATCCGGATCAATTATGGTAGCGCGCAGATTGCGGAAACTGACGCGATCGCCATCTCTGTCCTCTATCTCTTGAGCAAAGGCATTGGCCAGACTGCTGGACGGATTCGACACATAAAGATCCGTGATATGAGCAAAGCCATAAACATTATCATCATTAAACATGCCGTCTTCATCCATATCGATCATGCGTGGTTCCAGGCAGGCCAGCCAGGGATCATCCAGGGTCCCGGTAATCGCATTATTGTATTCATCATCAGCCGTGCCCCACACCAAATCCGTTCCGGGATCGAGCCGGTGGCAGGGATAGTCCCAGTATTCATTGGTATCGGGATTTTCCAAATCAGCGTCAAGAATCATCTCTTTATCACCATAGATACCCGTGAGGTCTTCAACCAGTACGCGGTCAATCTGGGCAATAATCGCCTCAACCCCGATATCCACGGAGGTTCTTTCCTGCACGCCGGAGACAATGGTCCGTTCGACCTGGGTGGTGGACACAAAACTCATCCCCATGATAAACAGAATGATTGTCAGTACCATGGCCAGCAGCAGGGCACTGCCGCGCCGGCAGCTTTTTATCTTCATGTTATATCGAGTAACCATACTATACCTTCTTATTTATCTCGTGGCGGCAGTTTCTTAATATAAGTTATAGTTTTGCCCAACGGAAAATGACTGCGGTTGCGATCATACAAGGTAAAGGTAAACCGGATCGCCCTGGGCCAGGCATTAAGGTGGCTCAACGGCGTCTGTGTTAAAGAGTGATCCGGCCACCATTCAATCCCATCGACATCATATGGAGGAGGAGGGGGAGGACTCGTTGTAACCGGAGTATTAACGTTCCAATACACACCAAAAGCCGGATTCGATGCCAGATATTGATCTGTAGGGAACCAGTAGTCGCCGGCGATTGTTTCGAACCATAACTGGATCTTAAAATCCACGACATCCGGTAACATATAGAGGCGCTGCAGACCGTCAAACCTGATGCCGGCAATACCCGGCCCCTGATTATCGACACCCAGATAGGGTCGGCGTATCAGGGACTGATGAAGATACTTGTTCTTATAATTACTGAAATAAATTTCCCGGTAATAATCATTATATAAAAAATCCTGAAAAAGTTCAATCTTGATATTTTTCCAAACGACCGGCGAACTGCAGTCCGGATTCTGAATAGGATATATCACAGGCATAAAATCATATTCTTCCGGTGAACCGGGCGTCCCGGCAAGACTGGGTTTGTACCAGTTAAAGAACGGATTACTGCTATCATCATTGACCAGCATTCGGCAGCGGCGGGTCAATATCTGACGTATAGGCCAGAGAGTTTCCTCCGGGGTGGCCGGCCTGTCCATAGACTGGCCATAAAAAACCTGGGCCAGACCACTTTTAATTTGGAACGCATAACCATTTTTGTCAGGATAATCAGACGCCTGGAAATCACCGTTGGCAAAAAACACGATTCGGTCATAACGGACCAGCCGAGGTTTGTCATAAGGAACTCCTAACCAGGTACTTGAGTCAGCAGGATCATACGTCGGGTCAGTGCCATTATTACAATGCGCCTCGAACATAATCGCCATGGGCATATCGCTGCGCAGCCCCTCCAGGTCCTGTTCCAACTGGCGGGTCAGGACCCGCGTCTGGAGCATCAGGTCATTGAGGGCTATGGCCTTGCCGGACGCATCACTGCTGCTCTTAAAGACCATTCCCGTAATCATCAGCATCAGGATCGTGATACTGATCGCCACCAGCATCTCTGCCAGGGTCACACCGCCTGGTCTGGTTGTCCGTAATATCTTATCCATCTTATTAATTGCCACAAAAAACACAAAAAAATATGTTTTACTTCATTTACCCGGTTCCAAATTTCTTTTGCGTCTTTGCGCCTTGGCGTGAAAACGCCTTTTGTATTACTTATATAAAATTTCGTATCCTTTCCCGGCGCGTCGGGATTAATCCGTGTCTGAAACATCAGAAACTCACCTTGGTCTGGGTCACGCCGATAACCGGCTGGGTTTCGGCAAAACCTATAAAAGCTCCATTTTCTTGCCGTTCCACTGCCGGGGGGAACACCCAGAAATAACGCATAGGATTCCACAGATCGGGACGTACCCGTACGATATAATTACTGCTCTTATCATCAGGAGTCACTTCCAGCACCTCATAGAGAGCCCCGTTGTCACTTGTGCTGCCTGCGAAAGGATCGCCATCGATAATAACCGAGCCCGGCCTTAAAATATCGGCCAGGAGCGGGGGAACCGCAAACCGGTCGTGAAATCTCTTACCTATACCCTTAACCTCATAAGTCGTTGTTAAATCAATGCGCCACGGTACCGGGAACAAACGGTCCTGCTGTCGATCCTCGGGGATCGGCTGGCTATTATTAAAACCATTAATCGTCTGGACGGCGTAGCGCGCGTATTTGTTCTTCCAGTCGAAATTAAAAATATAAATGTTATACTCGTGCCCGCCTACATAACGATACAACGCGCGCCAGCACTGATTGCGCGTCATCGCCACCTCATAGATGGCTTCGCCCAAATGCTTATAGAATAATTTCGTCTCATTGGTACTATCAAAATTTACATCGTAATACTTATAGTTGCTTGCCTTAAAATAGTCATAGATCCGGGGGTCTGACTGGTCCACCGGCGGCGATACCAAAGCCCCAAAGTTTATGCGAGCAAGATAATCATCCTCATCCACGGAATAAAAACGGGGCAGTTCGCCTACACCCGGAAAACCCGATTGATTGAATTTAAGAATCTTTTCCGGCATTTTCCCATCATAAAAATACTCGCCGCCCGGATCATCCATAAGCATGTTATAGCCATCCTGGCCGGGAATTTCGGGCCGGATATTCGGCTGGCGCAGCAGATGCACCCACCCATCATTAATGATATAAGACTTCGACGGATCCGTACCAATATAGCTCAATGACGGCGAAAGATCACGGTCGATAGCGCCTATCTGCAGTTCGATCATTTCCCGGGCATTATTCGAATCTATGGCATTGATGGTGGTCTCCGCAATCCTGCGCGTATTATACAATCCCAGCGGAAACTGCGAGGCCACAAACACCAGCCCCAGGGTCAACACCATCAGGGCAAACAGCACTTCCATCAGGGAAAAACCGGAGGCACGGCGGTCCAACACGCCTGAACGTCGCCCCGGCATGCCCGGCATGCTGAATAAAGTTCCGTCGCCATTTAAATATCCGGTATTCATTCTTTTAATTCCAAAACTCCACCGGTGTATAAATTCAATACCATCTGCTCCACGCTCTCGCTACTGTCATGATTATATATACATTGACTATAACGAAAGGCCGGATCAGCCTCATACAACGCGGATTCCTCGAAAAGATATAAACCCGCAGTACTCATTTCCACGTTACACCATTCTTCAGAATTGGTAATATGAGATAATCCATAGTTATCTTTAAAGAGCAAAAATGGCGGTTGGGTATTAACTGCTGAGGATAAGTATGAGTAAAAGACATCACTATCGCCAAAGATGGGATCCCTGGGCGCTAAATCCACCGGGCGAGGCCCCACGCGAAGCGTCTGAGTCACTATCTGCCCTGAAGGCGAAAATATGATACTAAATGTCGTAGCTCCTAAAAGACAATATCGTGAGTCACCACTGGTATTTTCATCCAGATACGTATCTCCCAACATATCAACTTCTGCCGAAATAGCGCCGATACCTTTGGGCAAAGGCACTGGTTTGGCGTTATCCACGGCGGCAAATCTGTTACTCCCATCCACGGGATTAGGATCGCTTTCTATAAGAACCAGATATTGTCTTACCATTTCCCAATCAGTCACGCTGCGCGCCGACCAATTACTGACATTTCCGGTATATTTGACCTGATATTGGAATCTCACACCGGCGTATTTCTGGAATTTGGAGGCATGGCCCTGGGCCTGGGCCAGGGCGTTTTTAATCAGGTTCTGCGCTGCGCTCATTTTATGGGAGCGGATCACGGTCGGGGCGTTGGGCACCACCAGAGCAGCCAGGATTAATGCGATTCCAATCACAACTAACATCTCCACCAGCGTAAAGCCGGAAATTACTGGTTTTTTGGTTACATTCATGCCTAAGCTTCGATCATCCTCTCTGCAAGCCTGCCTTCGGTCCGAACTCCTGGGATTGAGGCCACTGCCGCAGGCAGCCCCCCACATAGGCATGCCACCCTTCCTCATTAATTTTTCATAGTGTCTTCTCATTATAATTATACTTCTGACTGTTCCAATCGCCCACTGTTTCAGGCTAATTTTTTCCGGCCGAAATCCCCTCTAACCTATGGCCCCCGCGTCCATTACAGCTCAGTGGACCGAATATCATCGGCGTTGCCAAATATCCCGTCCGGCCCGGCCGAAATAAGCTCCGGAAAATTGCCGAATCCCTGCCAGCGATACCAAATCGGGTTGCCCCAGGCATCGATCACCTCGATCAGGGCTACATCCAGTTGGCCGTCATTATCCAGGTCCACATAATCCCCCCCTCCCTCGTTATCTTTATTACTGGTGGCCCTGTCCGGTAATTTACTGATAATCTCCCGGCAGTCGGGCACAGTATCCAGATATATATATAAAATTTCACTGCTGACTGAG
>JAFGHE010000192.1 GCA_016930295.1 Sedimentisphaerales bacterium | reverse complement strand
CGCCTCCGCCTTTGGCGGATTGACGCTGGCGTCTTTAATCTAAAAAACCACCAGCAAGGAGGTTGAAATGAGATGGAGCCTGTGGGGGCAAGTGCCCCCCACGATAAAATACCCGGCTTCAACATTATGATAGAGTAGCCCTCAATTGTTAATCACAGATTAAGAATCTATGGCTGATAAACAAAGTGAAAAACAGATTGAGGCAAGAAATAGTCTGCCGGAAGATTTAAAACCGATTTTTGATGACTTTGTGGCGGATTATAAGTATGCCGCTACGATGCGGCATGGACGGCCGTATATTTCGTATATTGTGCTGGCGGACATGGTCCGGGCCGGCTGGCGGTTGGCGGCGGATCCGTTGAAGGATAAGTAATATTAATTATTATCTGGCGTGAACAGATGGAAGAAGATCTGTTTTTGAATGCTGCTACACAGTTTGGTGTGAGTAGGGTTGAATTAAAAATTATCATCGCGAACCAACTAAAGAAATGGACGTGGTGGACCTAGTGGACGGAGTGGACGTGGTGGACGGAGTGGACGTGGTGGACGGAGTGGACGTGGTGGACGTAGTGGACCTAGTGGACGGAGTGGACGTGGTGGATTTTTTGAAGGAGATTATTGATGGCGGAATTTGAGAGGGTTATTGGTAAGCATGGAGGGTATCGGCGGCTTAAGAGTTTTCAGGTGGCGCAGCTGGTTTATGATGTTACGGTGCGTTTTTGTGAACGTTATATTGAGAAGTTCAGCCGGACGCGTGACCAGATGGTTCAGGCGGCGCGTAGTGGTGTGCAGAATATTGCCGAGGGAAGTCAGGCGTCGGGAACGTCAAAGAAGACGGAGCTTAAACTTACCAGCGTGGCGCGGGCGTCTCTGGAGGAGTTGCGTCTGGATTATGAAGATTTTTTGCGGCAGCGTGGTCTGCGTCAGTGGGATCGGGATGATGCGTGTCGGGCCAGGCTTATCGGCCGGCGGCCGACAAGCGCCGCGGAAGTGGCGGAGTGGGTGGAGGAAGAATATAAGAATGGACGTACTGGACATGCTAAAATGTCCACAAAGTCCATGTCGTCCACGCCGTCCATATATTCGGAGATTGCGGCTAACGGCGCTTTAGCGCTTATCGCAGCGGCGACGACTTTGCTGGAGAGGCAGATGTCGGCGCAGGAAGAGGCTTTCAAGCGGGAAGGAGGATTTACGGAACGGATGTATCGAGTTAGACAGAAGAGCCGGAGAAGGTAAATGTTGCATTAGGGGGTAAACGGATGCAGTGGATCCCGAAGCGAGTTCGGGATTTCGTTACACTGAACATTTCGGACGAGTTGGACAGGTCGGACTTGTTGGACTGGTCGAACTCGTCGAGGTGGACGGGTAGAAAGTGAAAAGGGAAAAGATAAAAGGGAAAGGTGTGAAGAGTGGTCCCCCTTCGCACAAGGCTACGGAGGATAAATTTTCCCACGCATGTGGGGGGAGGACGGGTTGTGGCTAAAAAATCCTGTCCTTTCTGCTGCTTTGAGTCCCGCTTTATCGGGGTAATGCTATCTAAAATACTCTTAATCCTTTATTCACAATTAGTTAAAATAGCCTTTAATTGAAAACTCACAGCCCACAACTGGCAACTTCCCAAATTCCCCCTTTTCATGTATATTTGTATCACCATGTTATTACTCCATGCACATACAGTATTTCCGGTTGCTTCAGCCAGTATTACCGATGGGGCCGTGGTGGTGGATGGTCATCAGGTTGTCGTGGTAGGCCCTTTTTATCAATTATGTCATAAATATTCCACGGCCGAGGTCATTGATCTTACGGGAAGCGTCCTGCTGCCGGGCCTGGTTAATGCGCATACCCATCTGGAATTGACTCACTTAAAAGGTCTGGTCCCTTACGACGGGGATTTCCGGAATTGGCTGGAATGCCTGACCAACCAACGCAGGGCTACCCAGATACCCTTATCAGAGATTATCGCCCATGCCTGCCGGGAAAGTCTTGAAAGCGGTGTCACCACGGTTGGTGATATCTGCTTCCAGCATCAAGCGTGGCAGCATCTGGCGCGGGAGCCGATTCGTAAAACCTGTTTTGCCGAAGTATTCAATCGTGATTCAAATTTTGATGATCAAAAGGAATTCCTCCAGGCATGTATCCGCCAGACCCGAACCGATGCCCTGCTTCGTCTTGGCCTTTCACCGCATTCCCCCTATTCGGCCGGTCCGCATATTTATCAGATGGCCGGCGAACTGAGCCAGAAACATAATCTCTGCCTAACCACCCATCTGGCAGAAACCCCGGACGAGGGTAAGATAATCAGTGAAGATGTAATATCCTGGAAACAAATAATGATGCGCATGGGACGGATATATGACTCTAAAACACCCGGCCGGCGTCCGGTCGACTATTTCCTGAACCTCGACCAATCGGAACGGGCTTATGTACTGGCTCATGTCAATTATCTTGACGATGATGAACTTTCAGACCTGGCCCGCTCACCACACAGCGTGGCCTTCTGCCCGCGCAGCCATGATTTTTTCGGACACGCCGAACATCGGTTTCGCGAGATGATGGATAAAGGTATCAATGTCTGCCTGGGTACCGACAGTCTGGCCAGTAACCAATCGCTGAGCATTCTGGAGGAAATACGCTTTCTGCATCGCAGATATCCTGACCTGCCGGGCGAAACCATGTTAAAAATGGCCACCATCAACGGCGCCCGGGCCCTGGCCTGGGATGACAAAACCGGCTCCATCACACCCGGCCTCGAAGCTGACCTCATTGCCGTCCCTTTAACAAATACAGATAACGACCCGTTCTTAAATATTTTGGAATCACACACCACAGTAAAGTTGACTATGGTACGAGGAACCATTATATTCAAAGATAATGAAGGCAATAATTTTTAGCATCGGCGACGAACTCATACTAGGCCAGACCGTTGACAGCAACGCCGCCTGGCTGAGCCGGCAGCTCACGCGCCTGGGCATTACCATAACCGAGCATATCACGATGGGCGATGATGTGGACACCATTGCCGCCCGGCTCAAACAAGACGCCTTAGAATCCGACCTGATCCTTACCACCGGCGGACTGGGCCCTACCACCGACGATCTGACTCGTCATGCCCTGGCTCAGGTCTTAAACGAGGAACTCGTCCTGAATGACGAAGCCCTCCATAATATCAAATCGCGTTATGCCCGTATGAATAAAGAGATGCCACCCATCAACAAAATCCAGGCCATGATTCCGCAGGGATGTGATATGATCCCCAACCCCGTCGGAACCGCGCCGGGTATCTCCGTACAAATTGGAAAGGCCCGCGCCTATTTTATGCCCGGTGTACCGTCTGAAATGAAGCTGATGTTTACCGAACGGATCAGGAATGACCTGGAAAAGGTCCTGGCCGGGCAAAAAAATATTGAGATCGTTTTCGAACGCACCCTGCATCTAGTGGGCACCGGCGAATCCAACGTCGGCCAGATATTGGGCGAAATGATGCAGCGGGGCGCCAATCCCCTGGTCAACAGCACGGCCAAACAGGGAATCCTCAGCCTCCGCATCCTGGCCCGCGCCCCCGGTGAAGCCGAAGCTCAAACCCTGATCCTGCCAATCGAACAGGAAATACGCCGCCGCCTGGGCGATAAGGTGTACGGCTGTGATGAGGAAACACTGCCGTTGGTTGTCGGCCGCGAACTACGCCGGAAAGGACAAACTCTGGCCGTGGCGGAAAGCTGCTCCGGCGGGATGCTCGCCAAGGAAATCACCGATATCCCCGGAGCCAGCGATTATTTCCTGTGTGGCTGGGTCACCTACACCAACAAAGCCAAGAGCGAACTCCTGCAGGTAAACAGCAATCTAATCCAAAAGCATGGCGCCGTCAGTGAAGAAGTGGCACACGCCATGGCCTATAACGCCCTCCGGCTCGCCGGGGCCGATTACGCCCTGAGCACTACCGGCATCGCCGGCCCCACCGGCGGCACTCCAGAAAAACCCGTGGGCCTCGTCTATATCGGCCTGGCCGACAAAAACAACGTACAGGTGAAACGTTATATTTTCCCTGTTGAACGGGAAAACGTACGCCAAAGAACCATCAATACGGCCCTGAACCTGTTACGCCTGAAAATACAGAATATATAAACATCTACGGTCGAAATTACTTTGGGACGCCCGTTATGACGCCAGCGTCAAAAGTATTGCGAATGCTTGTTTCTGGATTAAAAACAACAGTTTTAAATGCCAATATCCACTTTTGACGGTGGCATCCGT
>JAFGHE010000191.1 GCA_016930295.1 Sedimentisphaerales bacterium | reverse complement strand
CGGCGGATATCCCCATGGCCCAGTGGGCCCTTGCCTGGTGTCTGGGGCACCCGGCGGTATCCTGCGTTATCCCCGGCTGTAAAAATACCGAACACGTTAAATCCAACGCCGCCGCCGCTGATCTGGACATGGTCACACCCGACCACCCTCAGGCCATCACTTAAATCAATATATGATACTTATTTTGCTTTCAAGTCCCGATAGGCCGTTTCCATCAGCAGGAAGAACGCCTGGCCTTCCGGTGCGAGATAGGGGTGGTCAAAGTGCGGTAAGCCGCAGACATCCTGGATCAGCCCGTAGCGGTCAATCCTGGAATGAGCGGCCTGGCGCATCTTTTCGGCCGGTTTGAGATACGATTCTTGCAGCCATCCGGCCGCCACGCCGCGATAGATTGTATAGCTGATCGCCTGAGAGAGATTTGTCTCCACAAACGAGTTCGGATCATTAACCACATCATGGAAAAAACCATCGTCCCGTAAATGCACCAGGCAGCCGTCGATGAGTTCACGAACATGCCTGATCAACCGCTCGCGCTCGGCGCTCATATTTTCCGGCAGCATCTTTATCACGCGCGCCAGGGCGGCTGCGGTCCAGCCGTTGCCAAAGCCCCAGTAGGCTTTGCGTTTGAACTCTTTCTTCTCATCGTCCCACATATGCGAATAAAGCCGGTCCTTTTCATTCCACAACACCTCCCGCTGGCCGTCAAGCTGTTGAACCGCCTCCTTATAATGCCCGGCCGCAGCCAGGAACGGCGACAGCATGTAGGCGGCATCCGACCAGATTTGCCGGCTCGGCTCCTGCGTGTGGTAGAGCGTGCCGTCCGCGTTTTTGTGGTCCGTGGTCAATATCACCTCCAGCATCCTGTCAGCGGCCTCCTTGAACAGCGGGTCACCGGTGAGCTTGCCGGCATACAATACCGCCTCGCCCGCACTGGCACAGTCCGTAATAGGATTCGTCCCGCCAATCACTGAAAACCGGCCCCTTTCCTGGCGCATGACCGCGGCCCGCGCCAGCGAGATGGTCCATTCCACCTCACCCATCTCCAGCATGGCCTGCGCCGTCACACCCTGCTCCCAGTTATATCGCTGCATGCCCAGCAGCGCAATCTTCGCCCGTTCTATCTTGTCACCCAAATCAACCGGGACCGACGCACTGCCGACACCTGTATTTTTTACCTGCATGGCACGTTCTCCACTAAAATCGCTGATCGAACTTCCAGCCGCTGAGGCCATCCCCGCCAGCGACATACCACCCGCCGCCAGAAACGCCCGGCGCGAAACATCATTATCCCTGTTACTCATAATGTGTTACCTCAGCCATATAAACCTGATTTCAACATATTCTCAAAAACGAAAGCCCACGGATTTTCGTTACTAAATTGAAAAATACAAGATACCTTTTTTTCTCTCAAAGTCAAATAAATATCTTGATTCACAAGTGGTATGTCAGGTATAAATGTTGATCATGAGTAGTAAAATTCTTTCACGCAGAAATTTCTTGAAGTCGGCAGGTTTGCAGGTAGCGGGGCTTTCCTTATCGCGAGCCTGGGGTGCGGATGCGAAATCTCAGGAACGCCCGAATATTCTCTGGATTGTCAGCGAAGATAACAGTACCTATCTGGGCTGTTACGGCGATTCCTATGCCACCACGGACCATCTGGATAAATTTTCTACCGAGGGTGTACTTTACGAAAACGCCTTCGCCAATGTTCCGGTCTGTGCGCCGGCCCGTTCGACCATTATTTCCGGCATGTATGCTGCCAGTTTAGGCACGCACCAGATGCGCAGCTTTAATCAGATACCCTCTTTTGTCCGGTTCTTTCCCCAATACCTGCGCGACGCCGGATACTATTGCACCAACAACGCCAAAGAAGACTACAACATGCCCAAACCCGACGGCGCCTGGGACGAATCCAGCAACCAGGCACACTATAAAAACCGCGCACCCGGCCAGCCGTTCTTTGCTATCTTTAATATCTTCACCTCCCATGAAAGCAGTATCCATGAGTCTCTGGAGCACCTTGACCATGACCCGGCCAAAGTAACCCTGCCGCCGTATCATCCGGATACGCCCGAGATCCGCCACGACTGGGCTCAGTATTACGACAAGATCCAGAAAATGGACCAGCAGGCCGGCGCGTTCCTTACGGAACTGGAACAGGCCGGCCTGGCCGATGACACGATTGTGTTTTACTATTCCGACCACGGCGGCGTACTGCCGCGCAGCAAACGGTACCTGTACGATTCCGGCACGCACGTACCCTTCATCATCCGGTTTCCACCCAGGTTCCGCCATCTGGCCCCGGGCGAGCCGGGCTCTCGGACAGACAGGCTGGTCAGCTTTGTTGACCTGGCCCCGACCATCCTGAGCCTGGCCGGGCTCCAACCGCCTGCGACTATGCAGGGCGAGGCGTTCCTGGGCCCGTACCAGCAACCCCCGCGCGAGTATGTCTATTTCACGCGCGACCGCATGGACGAACGGTACGACCTGATGCGCAGCATTCGGGATAAACGCTTCCGGTATACCCGCAACTTCATGCCGCACCGTATCTATTTCCAGCATCTGCAATACCTCTGGCGCGCACCGGCCATGCGCTCCTGGCAACAGCAGTACCAACAGGGAAAATGCAACCCCATCCAAAGCGCCTACTGGCAGCCTAAACCGCCGGAGGAACTCTATGATACCCTCAATGATCCGTACGAAGTGAAAAATCTCGCCGCTGATCCCGCGTATCAAAAGGACCTGCAGCGCATGCGTAACGCCCTGATGACCTGGCTGGGACAAATCCGCGATACCGGCTTTATCCCGGAAGGCATAATGCTCGATAGAATAAAGGACCGCACCGCGTTTGAACTGGTACGCGAGAAAGAGTTCCCCCTGGAAAAAATCATTGCAACCGCCGACCTGGCCGCCCAAGCCGACAGCAAAAATCTGCCCGCGTTACAGGTGGGATTATCTGATAACGACCCGTCCGTTCGTTACTGGGCCGCCACCGGCTGCACCATCCTGGGCTCAGCCGCCCAGCCGGCCATACCGCAACTTACTGACTGCCTCAAAGACCCCTGCGCCACCGTACGCATCGCCGCTGCCGAAGCTCTTATTACTATAGACCAAAACGAATCCGCCCTGGACGTGATAACCAGCGAGTTAACCAATCCCAATTCCAAAACCGCACTCCTGGCCGCCAATGTCCTCGATGCCATAGGCCCGGCCGCCCAGCCGGCACTGCACCAACTACAAACCCTGTTCAAAACCCAACAGGACCCCTACATCAAAGACGCCTTGACCTATCTCATCAACAAACTGAAAAAATAAATCAAAACGGGTGCCATGCTTACGCGCTGTGAAACGAAGCTTAAGCATCTTAAAACCTGAATCATTCCCCCTGCTTACGCCTGCCCCACAAATACCGCAAAAACGACCCCAGTCCCGCGAACTGATACCGGCCGTCCACATAATGCTCAATCACATAGAACGCAAAATAATAACTCCGACAGAAACACCAGACCGCCAGACCATGCAATAACGCCACTTTCCAGCTCAGACACTCCAGAATAACCATCCCCGACGCCAGCACACCCCCCAACACAAAAAGAAATCCCTTCAGATAAATCAACTTGATATTCTTTAAGTCCGTCATATCATTATCACCTGTATACTATCATTACTACTCCAATACCTGCCTGAATAGTATCAGCTATCTTCAACGTGTCAAATATTATAATACATCCGAATCAATCCTCTAAAACAACAACCAGCCTCAAACTCACCACTCACAACCTACAACTCATAACTTATTTTTACATCTCCTGCAATCAGGATAACCGCATAAAATCAGCGATTTTATAGGACTTATTATAGTCCATATCAGCCTGATAAAACGTTGAAATTATTAATTTCCTAAATTAATATAGGGTTTGGGGTGGCCGATAATAGATTATAGTTGATGATACATAGATACCCCATCTCCAGACCGGATTTTACACCAAGATGCAAGGGGTTTTTTGTCGTGGTATAAGTATCTATGGAAATGGATATAAATAAACGATCCCTGTGTTGCCAGGCCGGCTATCTGCCTGTTCCCCTGGGCTGTGTGCCGGTTGAAAGCCTCTCAGGCCTGGAAATTTACCTGGCCACCGGGGACGGGTACTCCCTCTATAGTGCGGTCGACCTGGATTTCAATAAGGATGATTCCCAACGCCTTCTAAACAGCGGGGTAGAATTTGTGTATGTCTCGGTCCGGGATCACAAGGTGTATTATAGGACTATGGAGAACGCCCTGCAAAATATCATTGCAGATCCCAAAATTAAAGAAGAAAAGAAAAACGAGATTCTCTATGCCACGGCCATGGAATTGAGCAATCAACTGCTGACCATACCGCCCGGCAAGAAAGAAGTGGAACGCGCAGTCAATCTGGCCCGGGCCACCGTACAACTCATTATGAAGGACAAAAATGCGTTCCAGCGGCTTTATGAGGCCTTTAACCATGACTTCTACACGTCCACCCATCTGGTGAATGTCTGCGGCATGACGATTTCCGTGGCCCAGAAGATGGGATTGACCGATATGAACATCCTCCAGAATCTGGGCACCGGAGGATTGTTGCATGATATCGGGAAAATTTTCATCCCCCATGAAGTTTTAAATAATCCCGGCGCCCTCTCCCCGGACCAGTTTGAATTCATGAAAACTCATGTGGACCGCGGCTTTGAGCACCTGACCAAAGTTATGGAACTGACAGCAGAAACACAGGCGATTATCCTGGAACATCATGAGAGGATGGACGGCAGCGGCTATCCCCGCGGACTACACCATGACCAGCTCTCTTCCCTGGGAAGACTGGCAGGGATCGTGGATACGTTTGATGCCATGACCTCGGTACGCCCGTATCGATCCCATACCTTTTCCGTAGCCGAAGCTTTACAGCAGATTGAAGACGATGCCCCGGCTAAATTTGATAGTGAAATTGTCCACGCGTTTGCCTCGATGGTCCAGAACATCATTCCGGTCGATGAAAGCGAAAAGACAAAGACCTCTCCGTCATGCAAAGAGAAGCAGTCCGTCACCATGGACGCTTCCGGCCCGATACACACCCAGTATTATTTTCGGATACCTGTCGTTCTGCAAAGACTGCATAAAATTAAGGATAAATTAATCCTGGGGCCTCAAGAGAAAGTAATCGCTCATAAAATATCATGCCTGAGTCTTGGCCTGCTCAGTGATCGACCGTTCGAACTCGATCAGAATATCTGTATCGTCGATACTAAACTCCAAAGCATCGGCCTGGGAAGGTTATTGGCGGTAGTAATCCGATGCCAGGACCACTCCGACGGATGGTACACCGTTGACGCCAAATTCCACAAACCACAACCGCCGGAAGTGATCGAAAAACTCAAAACGATTACGGTCATCAGGGAAGTCTCCCACCTGGCATAGATTAAAAACATTCTTCTCCCTGCGGGCCTGTCCGGTCGGTTAAATCCCATAATCAGATTTTATTTGAGTGTTTCGTTTACGCAGGCTCACTACGGTCCCCACCGCCAGCAGTATGAACCCCAAAATCACGAACCGCCAATGGCTGATGCGTTTGGATAACAGGAACAATCGGACCAGATACGGCGCCCACAGAATGATGATGGCCACAATATCCCGCACACGCAGCCACAGGGCTGTCATAACCAGCAGGGACCCCACCAGCACAATCAGGTATTGTCCCTGGTACGTCTCCGGCAGATAATCCAGCACAAAACCGGCCAGACACAACATACCAAAGACCCGGACCGCCTTGATAATCTGTTGACCAAACAACAGGTAAAGACCCGTCACACCCAGACCGCACACGCCGGAGAGCCCGCCCGGCAAACTCAAACCCAGCTTTTGTGCATACGATGCAAACGGGTCCCAATAATACAATCCCACGCTAAGGACAGCCACCCCGCCCAGACAAAGGTACGGATTCCATTTAATCAGGCCATACCCCAGCATCGCCGCAATAAGAATGCCCACACACGCGTGTGTATTCAAATCGTAGGGATCCACCGGTGAATAACCTAGCGTCAGCACCACGCCCAGCCCATAAAATACCACCACCACCAGGAGCGGATACCATTTGTGATACAGCCCCATCCCCGCCAGCACCAGCCCGGCCAGCCCCAGGGTAACCGGCGGATAACACATCAGTCCCGGCCCGAACCGCCCCGACTCCAGTACCGATTTCCCGTCGATGGCCAGCATCACGGCCGCCAGCGGTACACACGCCAGAAGAATCTCAGTCAAACCAAACCGTTTCCCACAGTGGCGAACAATCTCCATGACCAGCAGGGTCAACAGGAGTATCACAGGCACGTTATCCATGAACACCCGTTCCAGCGTAAAGATAAACGCCATGGAACTCAGATGAACTCCACCGGCCGCTAGGACAATCGCCGTAAATAGATAAACCATCACCGGCGACCGCAAAAACGGATCCCCCGCGCTGCCTGAATCCTCACTCCGCGGAGCGGTTCTCATCGCCTCGATAACCACCAGACCCACACCGATCAACATCGTCAGATACACACCCAGCCAATACACACGCCGCGCCGCTTCATGACCCGGATCAACCGAAAGCTTATGCGCCAACAGCACCGGACCCAGATAGTTGCACAAAACCAGAATCACCAGCCCCAGTTCGGACCAGAACCTTAACGGAATCCGCACCCAGCGCCGCAGGGCGTATAGTTTCAGCATCGCCAGCGGCATCGCACCCAATCCCACATAAAAACCGGCCGTCACATCCTTATCCACCACCGACCCCAACGCCATACTGGTCCCGATCAGAAACAGGGCTATCAAAATCACCAGCGATATCGCATCGTCAATCACCTTCCGCGATACGATCAATATCAAAACACCCAGCAGGGCCAGCTCATACCCGTGCAGGGTAATGATACACCAACGGGCATCAAACAATGTCCCCTGCTTATCAGACAGGATGGGGCTTATCACTTGAATAATCCCATACGCCACAAAGAGCGCACTCAGACAATAAAATACACTACCCCCGGTCAGTTTGAAAAACTTCTTCCACATCGGCCCATCCAGAATATCAACAGCCGGCTTCATAACCATGTTCACCGGCTCAAACGACCGAGACTGAGGTTCAGAACTATTCTCATCATTTATTTCCGGCGTTTCCATGACCAACTCCCTTCATGAGCCGCCAAAGGGCCATCCCTGAGATTGTCAATAGATTTAAGCAGGCATATTCCATAGGTATTGTGAATCGAGTTTTCCGTTCGCTCACCACCCTTAACGAATAACTCACCACTGTTCCACCTTTGGGCCTCCGTGCCTCTCATCTTATTGTCCCTCCCAGCCGCCGGGCGGGACCGCATGTGCAGCCCACGCCCAATACAGGTTCCCGGCCGGACCAAGCTCACTCTTACCGCCATGCATGTTTTTCCGTAACTGGTCCTCAACCTGGATACGCTCCACGTGTCCATCCACAAATCCAACATTACCGAATCCGCGATTGAGATCCTTCGAATTATGACACGTGGCAAAACTATCCAGAACCTCCGGCGTGGGGCGGATCTGCAAAACCGTATCATCCAGGGCCGTCATGCTCAGCGGCGCCGGCAGCCAGCCGGCGGGATACTTCGGATGATCCGGTCGTACGGACCAGCAATTCTCCTCGGCAAAAAAGAACACGCCGGCCGGGGCCCGAACTTCAGATAATCGAAAAACACCCCCTTCCTTATCAGATCCCAGATATCCATTCATACTGTAGTTATACTGCGGCCGGATATCTATATCCGGATTGTGATCACGATTCTCACACCCTCTCTCAAAAGCATATCGCCGTAAGGTCGGACACGGACCTGCTCCCAATTCTGACACCAGGCTCCACATCGGACCCCGGAACTCCTTTCTTTTCAGCATTATCTCTTCATTCGCGGCCATCGCCAGATCATGCCAGCGACAACCCGCCGGATGTTCCCGGCTCTCCGACGCCCGTGTATATAACCATTCATCTGCCGGCGGGAAATAACCCTCGTTATCATCCAGGTAGATACCTCCTGCCGAAAGGTACATCTTCACATTGACCTGGCAGACTACTCCGGTAGCCTGCTGTCTCGCTCTTTGTGTCGCCGGCATAAGTAAAGTCAGTAAAAGAGCGATAATGGCAAGTACTACCAGTAATTCGATCAAGGTAAAGGCGCGTCGGGAATGTATGGTATAATTAGTAATCATAGCCGGAAAGCGTTAAACGTGGTGTGTCCAGGTAAATTCAGGGGGAAAATTTTTATGCCCTCTTGGAGGTCCACACGCCTTTCTTTCATCTCACCACAACACCAATTCCACTTTATATAATTAAATATACCCCACGTTTATTCATGATGCAAATGGAAAAGGATATTTTTACACAAAATTACTTATATTGAGGGAAGTCATGCCTGTATAGGTCTTTTTCCCCCTGTTTCGTAGCCTCGTAATCTCAAGAATGATGCCCATTGAAAAGTCATTTACACATTTTGAAATCCTTATGATGCAGCCAGAGCTGGAATGCTTCCGGTGTCATCACTGTCAAGGGACAGGATACTTCTTCAAGATGATATGTATAGACTCCTGGATTCTTTAATATTACCTGGTCGTTAGTCTCGTCTCCCAGTGGTCCTCCAAAATCAACGACACCATCTAAAACATCAAGAAGGCCATAACATATTTTCCCTAGATGCTCGTGATCTTCATTACTGTTACAATAAGCAATTAAACCAAGTATATCCCTGGGAATCCAACCGAGGAATTTTTCCAGTATATGGAGTTCTTCTAATTCCCCTTCATACTCATCACCAATTTCATAACTAAAGGGGTGATTATTGATATCAAAATCTGTTCCCTCAAGATTCCCGGCATATATTTTTATGAATGCCCTGATAGTATCTTCCCTGGATTTATCGATTTGATGTTTTGTTATAATATCAACTGTGGGACCAGCCATGAAATTTACCTCATATATTAATTATTTTTCTATACTATCAATCTTTTAATCCGTGTTAATCCGTTAAATCCGCGTACACCTATAGTGAACGGCAATACTCAACCGCCTCGCGCATGAGTTGCAGAGCTTTGTGGATGTTGTCGGGTTCTTCAAAGCCGTAGGACAGTCGCAGTTGTCTTTGGCCGATCTGCATCAGGGAGCCGGCCGCATGCACGCAGTACCGGCCGGGGATAGTGAGCACGCGCGGATGTTTATTGTCCGGCGGCCCGTCGATTTCCGGTTTGCCCGTGGTGCGCGTGAGGAACCTGAAGAAATCAGATTCGTCGTGCGTTTCGATGGTATCAAAGGTCAGGTAATAATAGAATCCCGCCTGCCCGCCGTGTCGCTGACTGATAAATTCGCCCAGGGTCTCATCAATCCATGCCCCGGTATCCAGCGCCTTCTGGCGGTAGCCCCGGTTGACGCGCGTAAGCTGTCCAATCGCATACATCTCCAGGATATACCCGGCGATCTCCTGCATAATCAACGGCGCACTGAATCCCACATCACTGGTCCGCTGGATCATGGCCCGGGTAAAATCGCCCGGCGGCCCGATCATATACCCGATGCGCAGGGCCGGCGCAAAAATTTTGGAAAGAGTTGAGAGCTCATACACCAGGCCCGCTTCATCATACAGCAGCGCCGAATCCGGCCGAGGTACTGCCGGATCGTGAATCAAATCCTCGTACGCCCGGTCAAGAACCAGCGGCACCTTGCGCCCCAGTTGATGGGATAGTTGCGCAGCCATCTCTACCAACTTGCGCCGACGCCGATTCGATAAAATGGTGCCCGTAGGATTATTGATCGTTACCACATAGATAAACCGGATGTTTTGTTGATCATTACCTATCTCAGATAACGTCTGGGCCAGCAGGTCGGTATCGAGCCCTTCGTCATCTTCCGGGATTGCCAAAATCTCAAATCCCATGCGCTCCAGGAAATTACTGTAGATATAATAAATCGGATCAGATGTGATGACCAGCCCCCTGGGCAGCAGTTGGGCCAGCCCTTCCAGCAGGCTGGTCGCTCCGCTGGGCGCGATGAGTATTTCATGACGCTCCAGCTCATATTCGCTCAGGCTGCCTATCCGGTTATCCAGGATAAACTTCTTGATAGATTGTATCAGATTCTCCGAGCCTTGCGGGCCGCCGTAATTGAGTGCTCCCCGATACTTCTGAGGATCGGCAATCACCTTCTGCATCCCTTCCAGTATCAGCCCCCGCGGAATCGTCTTCTCATTGACATAGCCCACCCCCAGATTAATATCCACACCATCACGAAAATCCGCGGCAAACGAAGCCATCATCCGACTCACCGGCGACGGCTCCACCGAGGCAGCACCATAAAAAGATAATTCCATTTCATCCATAAAAGTATTGTAAATGAAAGGATTCTTATCCGCAACCTTATAATGGCGGTAACATCATACAGTAAAACTACCTGCCCGAAAGCCAGTTGGATGCAAAAATCACCAAATCATTAATATCTATCACACTGTACCAGCCTAATCTTATAAATACTATTTCGCATTCTTCATGATCCGGATAAAACTCATCCAACAACCAACACCTGGAGATTAAATCAAAATCCCCCATATCCACCCGATCCGGACAATAAAAGTCACCCGGTACGGATTCCCACCACAGCCGGGGATAATCCACCCCATCCTCACACATCCGCCAGGAGCAGCTTTGAGAGTTATCAACAAAACACCATGGTGTTAAACTAGCCTTTTGCATCATTTCCGCTGTGGTTTTGCCATAAACCTCGCCGGGACCGCTTCCCACGCCATTTTCCTGATCACTACTTTGAATGTCCCAGAAAGACGTAATAATTTCTGCGGTATTATACCCGATAAAACCGCCCACGATAGAATTCCCGGCCACATGACCACTGGCATAACAATGATATATATAAGTGCTGTTATGACCCACAAACCCTCCTACATAATTGTCGCCGCTTACATCTCCATTAGCATAACAACCACACATAGGTTCGGTATAAGGAGAGTCTTCATGGATTCCTATAAAACCGCCGACATAATCATCTCCTGTTATATGACCACTCGCATAACACCCTCCGATACTACCCGGTTTATGACCTCCCACTAATCCACCCACATAATCATTACCACAGACACTGCCGGTGGCGTAGCAATGTCCTATATCACCATAGGGATTGTACCCTACTAATCCTCCTGTATAGTCATAACCATATACATCACAGGTGGTATAGCATTTATAGAGGCCAAATTGTTCATTAACACCCAACATTCCACCCACATAACTGCCACCAGATACCGTTCCACCTTCCACATAACATTCAATGGCCCCGGCAGCGGAAAACCAGCCGGCCAATGTTCCCACATAATTGCCCTGACCGGCATTGATCTGGGGATTGAGCAGACCTAAATTTTTAATTACGTATTGCCAGTCGCTTTCTACATAACCAAAAAGTCCTACCCCATTATGGTTGCCGGAATAGGTCAAATTACTAATCGTATGATTATTCCCATTCAGAAACCCGGAAAACTTTGTCCCGGCGCAGCCGATGATATTGTAACTGTTCCCGGTGAATCCGGACATATCGATATCCGCCATCAGGGAATAATATTTATCCCATTCACAGGGAAACAATCCGATCCGGTTCATCTGGTTCGGATCGTAAATCAGATAGGGATCGGCTTCGGTTCCCTCCCCGGTAAGATAATCAGATAACTGCGCGGTCGGTAAAGGCTCGCCCGGGGCATTCTCCCAGGCCAGGTGCGGATAGTCATTCCCGTCATCAATAGTCCAGAGCCCTTCGTTGCCACATACTCCCCAGATAAAATAGGTGTCGCCGCTCATCATCTGTTCCGTAGTAAGACCCTTGCCACCGTCACTGGTAGTCTGCCCCGATGTTTGAACATCCCAGTAGCAAAAACTGATATTGCCAGCATTTTCATAATTTCTCCCCACCAGCCCACCCACATAATAATCGCCACTAACACGGCCTTTAGCATAACAGTTAGTAACATAGGCATTGCTATGATAACTCCAGATATCTCCGATCAGGCCGCCTATATAATCACCCCATGATACATCGCCGGTGGCATAGCAGTTTGAAATTGTCACGTCATCTTCCCCGCATACTACCGATCCCACCTGACCACCTACAAAAGAATACCCACTAACATCCCCCTTAGCAAAGCAGCTAGTAATATAGGCTTCGCCTTGATCACAAATAATTTCTCCGATCAGGCCACCTATATAATCACCCCATGACACATCGCCTATGGCATAGCAGTTTGAAATTACCACATCATCTTTCCCACATAATACCGACCCCACTTGACCCCCCACACAAGAATATCCACTAACATTCCCCTTAGCAGAGCAGTTGCTAATATAGGCTTTGCCTTGAACACAAATGATTTCTCCAATCAGGCCACCTATATGATCACCCCATGACACACCGCCTGTGGCATAGCAGTTTGAAATTATTGCATCACCATCCCAACAATAAACCAATCCCACCAGACCGCCGGCATTATAACCGCCGTCCACATTCCCGGTGGCATAACAACTGTCAATAATCCCCATATTATACCCCACTAGGCCACCAAAATAATTTACATTCCCTGTGATATTCCCTGTGGCATAGCTGTTATAAATCTCGCCAGATTTATTCAACCCCACCAATCCTCCGGCATAGCACGCTCCCGTTACGTTGCTTAAAGTATGACAATTCATTATTGTACCGCTATTACACCCTGCTATTCCACCTGCTCCCACAGGTAGTTCTTCTTCTCCATTCGTACTTCCGGATACAAGGCTAATAGTATAGCAATCAGTAATTGTTCCGTAATTATTTGCGACTAGTCCTCCCACACAGAAGTTTCCAGAAATACTCCCTCCGTTCGTATAACATGCATTGACAGATCCCTGTTTTAAAGTGCTGATTAATGAACCTGTATAATCATTATCCGTAACCTGAATATTGGGATCGAGCAAACCTAGATTTTTAATCTCTGCATTTGGATCGTCCACGTAGCCAAAGAGACCAATATTATCAACAGTGGCCGCGTTCACATAGGTAAAATTTGAAATAGTATGGCTCCCTCCGTCAAAAACACCTGTGAATGGCTGATTATCCAACTCACTTTCGTAATATCCGATGATGTTATATGGATCCCGGCCGTCCTGGCCGTCGAATGCAGACAGGTCGATATCATTGGTAAGCAGAAAGTGCTTATCCCAATGTTCCGGGTGGATGCCGATGGCCTGCATGTCGTTGGCATCTTCGATAAGAAACGGCTCGGCCTGAGTGCCCAAACCATCCCAGGGCTGGGCGTGGAGTGGATGAGTTATGCCTAAAAACAAAAAAATAATCAGAATTATTTCGCTCGTTACCCAGCCGGCCTAGTTCTGTGAAGAGAGAACTTTCGTTTGATAACCTGTGAGTGTGGCTTTATGAGTCATATCAGCCTCCCTGCTTGTTGCTCGATATATTATATAATATTTTTTAAATACAAAATTATCCTCTTATGGTAAACTATCGGCCCGAAAGCCAGTTAGATGCAAAAATCACCAAATCATCTATATCGATAACTTCTGAAAAAGCCAATTTAATATCTATTAGCTCACATTCTTTTGGACCGGAATAAATAGTCTCCTGGGGCCAACACAGGGATAACAGATTGAAATCGTTCATATCTACCCTGTCCGGACACAAAAAGTCGCCTGCCGGGGGTTCCCACCAAAGGCGGGGATAATCAACACCATCCTCACACATGCGCCATGTGAACTCATCATGCATCATAGAACTATCAACAAAATGCCAATTTTCTGGATGGGCAACAAATGTTGCTTGCTGCATCATTTGCTCAGTAGTCCTGCCATAAACTTCTCCGTCATCGTTTCCCACACCTTCTGTTTGTCCACTGGTCTGTATATCCCAAAATGACACATATATATCTCCTGTATTAACTCCTGCAAATCCGCCAATACCTAAAGTAGAATTAGCATCTATATTACCTGTGCTATAACAAGAACCTATTTTACCTTCATTATAACCTACCAGTCCGCCTACTTCGCTATCTCCCCTGACACTGCCGTTTGCATAACATACAAAAGCGCTTGCATGCCATATATCCCCATTTTCGTTACATCCGATTAATCCTCCAACAAGATTCTCACCTGTAACATTCCCCATTGCATAAGAAACAAAAATATCCCCTTGTTTATTAACGCCCACCAGACCTCCCACTTTTTCAATACCATAAACATTCCCAGTGGCAGAGCAGTATCCTACGACACCATCTTCAGAATATCCTATTAATCCACCAATATATTCCACACCAGTCACCTCTGCGGTTGCATGGGACATATAGGTTCCGTAACGTAGATCATTAAGTCCAACCATTCCTCCTACGTAACTGCCGCCATTAATAGATCCACCTTCTACATAACTACATAAAATACAACTGGCAGATAGATAGCCGACCAAACCTCCAACATAATTACCCTGGCCGGTATTGATTTGGGGATTGATTAAACCTAAATATGTAATTACCCATTGCCAGTCGCTTAGAATATAACCAAAAAGTCCTACGCTATTATGATTGTCGGTATAGGTTAAATTACTGATCGTATGACCGTCTCCATTAATCGAACCAGTAAACGGATGATTATCCAAGTCACTTTCGTAATAACCAATTATATTATAGGGATCCCTGCCGTCCTGGCCGTCGAATGCAGACAGATCAATATTATTGGTAAGCAGGAAGTGTTTGTCCCAATGCTCCGGATGGGCGCCGATGGCCTGCATGTCGTTGGCGTCTTCGATAAGAAACGGCTCGGCTTGGGTGCCGAGGCCGGACCAGGGCTGGGCGTAAACTGGAGGACAAACGCATAAAAAAGTAAAAATAATCAGAATCAACCTGCTCGTTATCCAGACATCCTGGTTCTGTAAGATGAGAAAATTGATTTGGTACCCTGCGGGATTGGCTTTATGATCCATATCAGCCTCCTTGCTTGTTGGTCGATATTGTCCATAATATCGTCGAACCAATAAATTTAAAATAACACTTCCTAAACTTCCGAAATTATAGTCGAGAAAGCATTATATAGACCACCGGCTCAATCCGCAAGTGATTTTTTGAGTTTTCTTAAGGGATATGAAACCCGGCGGCGCAGGTCCGTGAAAATCAGATAGCCCAGTAAAAGAATAAGTACTACCGCTGCGCCGGATTCCAGCCAGAGCGGCAGAGGGTGGACGTGGGCTTCGTGGTGTTGGGCTACGCCGGCCAGGAGCCAGTCGAATATCAGGCCCAGCGAAATACTCATTATCGCCACAGTCGAGAGGTAAATAATCAGTACCTGTTTACCAAACGTTCGGTATATGGTTCCCATGGTGGCGATATTGGTCGTGGGCCCGGCCATCAGCAGTACCAGGGCCGAGCCGGGCGACATGCCGGCCACAATCAACGAGGCCGCCAGCGGCACCGAGGCCACCGCACAAATATACATGGGCAGCGAGATTGCCAGCATTACCAGCATGCCCATGAGCCCCTGGGTCCAGGTGATCTCCGCCAGACGCCCTTCGGGTATAAAAGTACTCACCACCGCCGCGATCACCACCCCGATAATCAGCCAGCGGTAAATATCTCTCAATAACTCAATAAAAGAAAAATGCAGGGCCTCACGCCATTTTGAATTCATGGCTTTTTTCTGTTCACTTCCACAACATCCCCCCGGATGATTATCCTTAGATTCACTACAACACGCCGAAGAAGAAGGCTGAGAATTCTTCATCCCTGTCCCGGCCTCACCGCTATTGCAGCAGGATGTTTTCGCATGACAACACGATGCCGGGACTTTCGACTTATGTTTAATCGTTTCCATAAAACTAACCAGCAGGCCCCCGATCAGCCCGCTGACCAGGGCACTGACCACCTTGAAAAGTGCGAAGGGCCATCCCAGAAGAGAGGCACTGACCAGAATGGAATCCACCCCGGTCTGAGGCGTACTGATCAGAAATCCGATGGCCGCGCCATCGGATGCGCCGTCTTTCTTGAGCCCGATCGCCGCCGGTATCACACCGCACGAACACAACGGCATCGGCACCCCAACCGCCACCGCCTTAAACACACTGGCAAACCGCCCGGACCCCAGGTGACGCTTGATAAATCCCTCCGGCAAAAGCACATGCAGACCACCGGCTATCAGCATCCCTAAAAGCAGCCAGGGCGACAACTCCAGTAATATATGCCAGATGTTAACCAGTATGTTCCATAATATTTCCATATATGTACCTCATACTTAACATTATAGGGATATACCCACGAATAAAACAACCAAAGCAATAAATCCACAGGATTTATAATTGTCAGAACCGGGCAGTTGTCTATAATTGAGTCATAAATTCAGGGCGAAAATATCTGGAGCCCGGGCTTGGAGGTATCGAGCCTAAACTTACTAGAGTCAGCACCTGATACGCTGTTTAGCAGTAACCTTTGGAGAAAGAAGGAGTTATGGGCAAGATAAAAATTGCGATCATCGGAGTGGGAAACTGTACCAGCTCATTATTACAGGGTATCGAATATTATAAAGGCAAGGCCGGCGACCAGATTATCGGACTCATGCACCATGACATGGCCGGCTATACGCCCGGCGATATCCAAGTCGTGGCCGCCTTTGACATCGACAAACGCAAGGTCGGCATGGATGTCAATCGCGCCATCTTTGAAAGGCCCAACTGCACTGCGATATTCTGTGCGGATATGCCGCTCTCTGGTGTAAATGTCAAAATGGGATGTATCATGGACGGGCTCTCCGACCACATGAAAGAATATGACCAGGATTATACCTTTGTCCCCGGCGATAAGCCGGAACCCAGCCACGAAGACGTGGTCAAAACGCTTAAAGAATGTGGCGCCCAAATCATGCTCAATTACCTCCCCGTTGGCTCCGAAGAGGCCACGCGCTTTTATGCCCAATGCGCGCTGGACGCCGGCGTGGCGTTTATTAATAACATTCCCGTCTTTATCGCCAGCGATCCGGACTGGGCCCAGAAGTTTAAAGACAAAAATATCCCCATTATTGGTGACGATATCAAGGCCCAGCTTGGAGCCACCATTACCCATCGGGTGCTTACCGACCTGTTCAAAAAACGCGGCGTCAAACTCGAACGCACCTACCAGCTCAACACCGGCGGCAATACCGACTTCCTCAACATGCTCAACCGCCGGCGCCTCTCCTCCAAAAAGGTATCCAAAACCGAGGCCGTCCAGTCCGTGGCCAACCACCGCCTCAACCACCGTAACATCCACATCGGACCCAGCGACTATGTGCCCTGGCAAAACGATAACAAGGTCTGCTTCGTGCGCATGGAAGGCAAACTCTTCGGCGACGTGCCTATGAACCTGGAACTGCGCCTCAGCGTGGAAGATTCACCCAACTCCGCCGGCGTGGCCATCGACTCCATCCGCTGCTGCAAACTCGCGCTCGACCGCGGCATCGGCGGCCCGCTCATCGCTCCCTCGGCATTCCTGTGCAAACACCCACCCCGGCAATTCCCCGACGACCAGGCCTTCACCATGCTCGAAAACTTCATCCTCAACCAACCCGCCGACCAGCCAACCCAGCAAACCATCGCCACCGGCGAATGGAAAATAATAAAACAACCGGCCAACCAAAAAGAACCTGTCAAACGCGAACCAACCCAAAAATAAGTTGACTCCAAACTCTACTTGACAGTCTAGAATACTTATACGCACTATTGTCATTCCAGCGCAGAAATGTCATCCCCGCGCAAGCGGGGTTCCAGGATGCTCCCTGTTCGTTACAATTACTATCTCAGCACCTGAGACACGAAAACTACTTCGCAAAACCACCTTGACATACCAGTACACATTTAATAAAATGATTTACATCGAGTACACTATTTAACATAGAAATACAGAACATGGGGCTCATACTTTCAAAAGCAGGAACAGAGTAAGGGCTACTCATTTTCTCAAATATTGAATAAGGTATAAAGTAAGGACCGATCGCAGTACTAAGTAAGGGACATTTGTTATCTGAAGTATGTTATTAGTCCCGGAGGGACTGCTGAAAATAGCCCGGTGGCTTCAGCCCCGGATTGTGAGCAAACATAAACATTAAGTCCCGTCAGGGACGACTGAAAAACAGGTGACAAAAAAAGTGACACACCCCTTCTAAAGTGCCAACCATACAATAATTTAGTTTCCCCAAACAATCAGGCGTAGTATAGTATCCGTTATGTGGCTCAGAAAGACTCTATTAAGTAAACCCGATTCTATGGCTGAAGGTGATTTGAGTGAACTGGTGATCCGATGGCTTTTCGCCTCTGCCTTGGCGGCAACACCTTGTATACTGGCCGCGGCCTTTATGATGGTTCTTTTGCCGGAAAAACTCGTGGTTTTTGCCCTGGTGCCGGTACTGTTCCTGTTCATTATTTTGGGTTTATTAATAAAGGAAGCCATCTTACTATTCAAAGCAGCAACCGATCGTACCATGGACACCACTCTATTTAAATGGTTCCAGGCCATCTTTTATTGTGTGGTAATTATTTGCAGCATCCACAGCGGCGATCTGGAACAATTCACATCATTTATACCCATTATCTCTGTTTGTATGTTCATCATACATCTTGCATACAGTATAATCGCGCTGGCGGCCCGGGAGAAAGTACCCCTTAGTATTTATGTCGGCCTATTGGGGTCTGTACTCGTCGGCCTGATATTTATTTTTAGCTTTTAATATCACCGCTATTAGCCTTTATCCAGAAGACAAAAATCCTGCCAAACCCTTGCACCTCCGGGACAAAGAGGCTTTGAATTTATTGCTCGATAGGTATATCATACGGGACTATGGATAAAATTGACATAAAAACCAGGTTTGATACACTTTGGGAAAGGCTGGCAGAGGCTATCAGAAAGTTGAAACATGCGTAGTATTAAAAGCATGCTTAAGCTCTGCTATCGCTGGGCGTAAGCATGTCACCCATGTTATAATGCGATGGTCGGTTTTAGAGGGAGTCGGCGATGACTTCGGCTTCTCGTTGTTTCATGATGGTGATGATTTCTTCCGGGGTGTGTGCGGCGCGGATGTGGTGGGCCATATTATCGTCGTGCATCATGCGGCAGAGTCGGGCCAGGATATGGAGGTGATGGTGGTCGTCCTGCGAGCAGGTCATGAAGAACAGGTCCGTGAGTCGGCCGTCGGGTGCGCCGAATCCTATTCCGTTGCTGGTCCGGGCAACCACCAGGATGGGTTCCGCCACGGCATACGGCAGCGGCCTGCGCGGGTGCGGCAGTGCCAGGCCGCCTTCTACCGCGGTACTGCACAGCTCTTCCCGCCGGATCAGGGCTTCCAGCACGGACTCGCCGTCATAGACCAGTTCTGTTCTTTGTGCCAGAGCGGTCAACTCCTTGAGTACACTCTTACGGGTTCGCGCACCCAGATCAATGGTGATAGCCTCCGCTCGTAACAGCGGCATTATGAGTGCCTCTTCCGGATCAACCTTTCGATGAGCGGTTATGCCGGCGTCCATATCCGCCAGTTTTTGATGATGCAGGTCCGGCATCTGACGCTGGAGCCATTCCATAACTTCCGCGCGATTGAAACGATAAATCCCCTGCACTTTATGACTGGGGATCTCCCCGCGCTGAGCCATGCGACTCAGACTACGCTGGTCAATACCCAGAAACTGGGCCATTTCCTCCAGACTCATAAAGCCATAAGGCACTGCCAGGTCTCCAAATATTTTATTCATAAGCCGGAAGCCCCTTTCTTCAAAGGTGTGACATTCCTTCGCAGGGGCGACAATTTTATGCATCATTATTATTGTCGTACTTTCGCGCGCTAATATCCAGTATTTTCACATGAAAGGGAGTGTAAACATCAGGCTTTTAACTATATTTAAAACAAGCAATTATGAATATCCCGGCAACGAACCAGCAGCCCTTCCATTTCATTCAGGGGGAGCATACTGGCAGAATCGCTCAAAGCCTCATCAGGCCGGGGATGGGTTTCGATAAACAAGCCGTCTGCACCTGCGGCAACCGCGGCCTGAGCCAGTATATGCGCCATCTG
>JAFGHE010000190.1 GCA_016930295.1 Sedimentisphaerales bacterium | reverse complement strand
TGCCACCGTCAAAAGTGGATATTGGCATTTTAAGTCGCTGTTTTTAATCCAGAAACAACCGTTCGAAATACTTTTGACGCTAGCGTCAAATTTACATGCTTAAACTCACTGCGTTCGTGTAGGCATGCCACCCGTCTTTATATTTTAATGTTTAAAGTGTCGTTTTCCGGTGAAGATCATGGCCATGTTGTGTTTTTCTGCTTCGTCGATGCTGAGTTGGTCCTGTTTTGAGCCGCCGGGCTGTACGATGGCGGTGATTCCGGCTTTAGCGGCCTGAGTGACGTTGTCAGGGAAGGGGAAGAAGGCATCGGAGGCCATAACCGAGCCCTGGGCCAGGTCTTTGGCCTGTCGGATGGCGAGCATGCCGGCGTCAACGCGGTTCATCTGGCCGGCGCCTACTCCGACGATGGCCCGATCTTTGGCCAGCACGATGGTATTGCTTTTTACATGTTTGACTACGGTCCAGGCCAGTTCCAGGTCTTCGAGTTCATCTGATGTAGGTGATCGTTTGGTAACCACCTTGTTCTGATGGGGTTCCCAGCCGACGAGGTCACGCTGTTGGAGGAGAATGCCGCCGACGAGGCAGCGCAGGTCGTATTCTTTGTCATTGATTTTGTTTTTATCAATGTCGCCGGTTTCGAGCAGGCGAACATCTTCGCGGCCCCATCGTTTTCGGGTACGGATTAATTCCACGGCGGCCGGGTCAAATGAGGGGGCGATAATCACTTCAGCGAAGAAGCCGCCGGCGCCTAATTGTTTGCCCCAGCGTGAATAGGATTCGCTAATGGCATCGGCTAATTCCTCATTGACTGGTCGGTTGAGGGCAATGATTCCTCCGAAGGCGCTGACCGGATCGGCACTATAGGCCTTGCGATAGGCTTCGATAATATCCTGGTCCACGGCGACGCCACAGGGATTCATGTGTTTGACGACCACGGCGGCCGGCTGGTCGAATTCCCTGACCAGGTCGAAAGCGGCGTTGGTGTCCATGAGGTTGTTAAAGCTGATTTGCTTACCGCCTTCGAGTTGTCTGGCGTTGGCCACGCAGGGTTCGTCAGTCTGTTTGGCCGGCCGATAAAAGGCGGCTTTCTGGTGGGGGTTTTCGCCGTAGCGGAGTTCGTGGCTGCGCTGGAGCGAGATAGTCACGCGTTGGGGATATGTCTCATGCGCCTGATCGGCCAGGTAGGCACTGATGGCGGAATCGTAGGCGGCGGTCAGAGCGAAAGCCTGCCGGGCCAGACTGGCGCGGGTGGCATCAGAAACGCAGCCGTCATTTTTCTGCATTTCCTTGAGTACCTGCTCGTATTGGTTTGGGCTGGTTACAATGGTGACGAACTTATGATTCTTGGCGGCCGAGCGGACCATACTGGGTCCGCCGATATCGATATTTTCAATGGCGTCGGAGAGGGTGCAGCCCGGTTTGGCCACGGTTTGTTCGAATGGGTAGAGATTGACACACACCAGGTCGATGCCGGTTATGTCGTTATCTGTCATGGCCTTGACATGTTCAGGGTTGTCGCGCAGGGCCAGTAGGCCGCCGTGTATCCGGGGATGGAGGGTTTTGACACGACCGTTCATCATTTCAGGGAAACCGGTTACCTGTTCGATATTGATTACATCTATCCCGGCCTCTTTCAGGGAGCGCGCGGTACCGCCGGTGCTGATGACCTGGACATCCATTTCGATAAGTGCCCGGACGAAATCGACAACACCATTTTTGTCAGATACTGAAACCAGGGCCCGTTGAATCTTATTGAGTGTGCTCATACTTTCTCCAAGAAAAGATAAAATACATTATGGTTTATACAGATGAAATAATCCGGCTACAGTTGCAGTTTCTTTTTAGGGCTGAGTGCCAGGATGGCGCCATCCTGGTTGGCCAGAAATATCATTTCATCTTCAGGGTTAGAGACATAAACATCAAAATTTGGCACATAAAAGGATTTTAATTTTTTCCCGTTGATATTATCCATGACGGTCAGTTGTTTATCTAAAGTGATGACATAACTGACCGGTCCGTTTTCGGCTAACAGGCAAAAGCCATTTTGCAATTGCCAGCGCAGGGGCGGGGTGGGCAGTCCTCCGGAGCCGATAGATAACTGGCCGTTTCGGTCCAAAGCCAATAAGGAATACTGACTGACATATTGATAAATGAAATTATTGGTAAGGACCGGCACTTCTTCAAGCGGACCTCCGGCCAGGTATTTCCAGATTAAGTCACCTGAATCCGCTTTATAGCAATAAAGACTCGTATCGCTACTGGGAAGATAACATCGATTGTTATCAATAGTGATACCGGGAGTCTGGCCTTTTGTAGCTGCTGACCATTCCAGGCGTCTTTCGGCGGTGGAAGAGACATACAAAGTGCCGTTTTTACATACAAAGTAAACTCGATTATCTTCGATGACCACGTTGCCAATGGGATCGTCCGGTTGAACACTATGCCAGAAAACCATACCGTCTTTATAGCGAATGGAATAAAATCTACTATCGTTTCCACCGACAAAGACTGTTTGGCCCAAACGAGCGGCAGAAGTAGTGGGAGAAAAGGCCAGATCAATCGTGTGAGTAATCATGCCGTCGCTGTCCCGTACCTCTATAATTTTTTTACCCAGGACGAGGATCAAATGATTTTGATAGAATACAGGCTGAGAGCAATGGGGAGCTTCATCCCCTAATGATGTGGTCCAGAGCCATACTCCCTTACGGCCGTCCAGAGCATGTAAGTTATTTTTGGTATCCAAAAGATATAATCGGCCTTTAAAATAGCAGGCCTTCTCAATTTTAGCGTCCCTGGCAAGGAGCATATCAGGTACGGTCCATTGCACCTGCAAATCAACTATATCGATCATTTCCAGGGGTACCCCTATCACGCTATCAGCATGTGTCTGGGTGGTTATTGGATCTGTCTGGTCCTGGCTGACAGGCTTAGGACGGCAGCCGGCCGGCCATACCAGCATTACAGATATTGCGATTAATAATAAGGATTGAAGGACAAGACAGTTTGTTTGTTTAAAACAAAGTTTTTTTGCATGCGATGTTTTATTCATATGGTTCTCCCCATAAAGATATTTTCCATTATGACGCCGGCGTCAAAAGTGCTGCGAGCGTTTGTTTCTGGATTATAAACAGCGGTTTTAATTGCCAATATCCACTTCTGACGGCAGCATCCATTATCGAACGGATAAATATTAAGGATAAAGGCAGGTAAATCATGACCACGTGTTATACCCTTTTTTGTCAGTGGTCAGTAGTGTCATTACGATTCATGTTCAATACTGGTTTCGGAGGTTCCTTTGACGTAATCAGATAATTTAATATTGTGTTCTTGTTCAAAATCTCTGAGTTTTTCAATTCGGTCGATATCATCACGGATTCTATTGGCAAGCTTGAAGATATAGGGCCTGCCATTCAGGCGGTTGCGTAAATCATTTAACATTGCCTGCCAACTGCCTTCATACAATTCATTCTGTAATAAAATCAGTATACGTTGTTCTTCTTTAAGTTGAGAGATAAAAAAGTCAATGGCGGCTTTGTCATTTTGGCCGTCCTGGCCGGTATTTTTATTATTATCCTGCACCAAGGCATTCCTGAAAATACGGCTGGATTTTGGCCTGAGCCTCTTACCCAAAAACGCATCAAATCCATTAAGGTAATGATAATAACAGTAAAAATAAGTATTTTCAACAAAAAATCAAATATATTCCACAGAAACCCTGCCCTTGTTGGTCAGGCGTATTCGACGAACAGCATTTAATCCCGGAACGTAAAATAGTTGATGTGCCTAAAGTCCAGGACCACGATAAGTCGATTCTTACAAAATCTAACCTAAATTTATGCCATCGATGGAGTTTTCTATGTTACTAAATAAGTTACTTAATAAGCTACAATCGAATTTTGGACTCCCGCACAAATTACCTAAAGCGCCAAATTACCCCAAATTATCATATAAATTAGAAATCGAACCATTAGAAAGTCGTTTATTGCTATCTGTGTTGGATCTGGCGGATGTTAGCCTGGATGAAATTGAGCCAAATGATACAACTCCGGGCCAGGCCCTTGAATTTGAAGAAGGTGTCTTAGCCGTAGGGGTGGGTGGTCGTCTGTCAGATGGGAATGATATTGATATCTATAATGTAACAGCGAATGAGAAGGGTGAGCTGGATATTCTTCTGGAGATTACCGAAGGAGGCGATCAGGATTTGACATCCTTGGCTGTTGGGACAGATAATCAGGTTTTTTTTGTGTCCAACAACAGTATCTGGAGGTATTACGAAGACTCGGTTGATATATGGAGTTCGACAGTAGAAATAGCAGACGCAGCAGGACAGACCATAGAGGAGTTATCTGTTACAGATATAGCGGTGACTTCCGATTCTGCGGTTTTGTTTACGCTGTCCGGACGTGGCGATATTTTTAGAGTTGATTCTGATGAGACTATTAGCACGATAGTGACGACAGATGAGATTAGAGTATTAACAGGCCGGGAGTCGGTTGATCTGGTTTCCATAGCGGTTGATGCGGATAATGAAATTTATGTAGCGGATCAGGAGAGTGGCTCGGTATTAATAATCAGCCGTTCCGGGGAGGAGTCCTACACGGTTGGATATTATGCGCGGGGTGAGCAATTATCCCAAACCCTGCAGGCAGAGGTGTTTGATGATATTATGAGTTCCGTGACGACGACTCCCAGGACTGTCATAGCGGATCCGGGAGGTACTAGTGTTTTCAAGCCCAATTCTTTGTTGTATGGAAGTGGCGTGTATACATCTGCCGGGTATGATGTCTATTATGTGACACAATTAGGAGCAAAGTCAGGCGGCAATGGAACGATTACCCGGGTCAGTATCAATGAGGAAGATCCAGAAGATGTTACGTTTACGAAATTTTTTGATCCGGCGGAGAGTGAGGTAACCGGTTCAGAGCAGGTTAATCCCCAGACATTAAATCCGTCGGCGCTGGTCTTGGACACGAATGGGGATTTTGGGGGTTTGATGTATTTAGGCACGTTTGGTCCCGATATGGGTGATGAACAGGATGGAAAGATATTTACAGTGGATCAAAACGGGGATCTGAGTGAATTTGTCATCACGCAATATCTGGATCCCATAAACGGCGAAACCTTTAGCGGTTTTTTTGATATTACCGATATGGCATTTAGTTATGGAGGTCCGTTTGGTACATACCTGTACGTTCTCAGCGAGAATGATGACATAAACGGCAGCGAGGAAGGGGGATACAGTTCTGATCTCTGGCGTATCAGTCCGGGTGGAGTAGCGGAGCTTTTTGTAGCGGACATTGCGGATGGCGCCATTACCCTGGCCTTTAGTGAAGACGGCAATATAAGCTACGGTGACGGGCTCTATGTGGGTACCTATGCGGACGGCAGCCAGATTATCAAAGTGGCCAGTGATGGTACCACGAGTGTATTTAAACATTTTGAGCGATTTGCCGGGGGAGGATTCAGAATATCCGATCTAACCTTTGCGCCTTATCTTGATTCCGTTGATTCGGTGATGGAAGGTTTATTGATTACCACGATTCAAACACCTAACCGGACTTATTTATTCCAGTTGGAACCGGGTATTGGCGAGGATTTACCCAACGGCTGGTCGATAGCGATGAATACCGGGGATGTATCCAGTGGTGATATTGTTTTTGATGATGCGGGTAATCTGGTAATTGGCTTTGGCGGTGATCAAAATCTGACACAAATTCATTATCAGGAGCTTTTTAACTATGAGTTTGAAGATCTTCAGGTTCGGCCGGTGGTATCGGAAGAGGGGGGGCAGTCGTCAGAAGTGATAGCGTATGTTCCGTATACACTCATATCCATAGCAGAACAACCGCGCATTGTCGGTCTGGGGGCCCCGGATGATCCAGATGATATGGTTACTGAAATGAGTCCCCGCTATCTGGATTCGGGTGAGGTTCCGGAAGATGGAAGTAAACATATAGCCTTTACTTTCGATGATGTGGGGGATGTTTACATCTATTTCCAGAATTCGGATCTGTTGAGAAAAAGTTCCCGTAATGAAAGTACACCGGCGGAGCCTGATAATCCGTATGTTGAAGGCACTTTTTTTACATATGTCAATCAAATAGGAGGCGCTGAAATTGATGAGGCCACTGATTTGACGGATGTCCAGATAGCTTTTCTTGCCTGGGCATCGGATGCAAGCCTGTATGCCCTGGGCAGTAATGGCACGGAAGCCGGGACAGGGGAAGGTCCGTCCAGCCGGTTATTTGACGATCAGTTATTGTTTCTGGGATATACAACGGATGATATTGACGAGCCGCCGCAATCGCTGGTGACGGTTACGGAATTAATCAGACTGCAGGTTGCGGTTAATGGTCCTGATACAAGTGTCATATATAATATATTGCCGGAAGCCAATCTGGACGAGACTTTGGAAAATCTGACGCCGGATGCCTTGTATTCAATTAGCATCTTGACCTTGACCCCTTCATCCGTGGATTATGAGATGCTGGTTGCGCGGGGCGGTCGTTTTCAGCGGACCTATATCGTGGATCAGAAAAGCGGCGCGCTCGTTCTTACGAATGCCCGGGATCAGCAAATGGAGATACATTATAGCGGGTCGGGCTGGGCCGAATTGACGGTGGATCAGAAGCCTACCGGTAAAATTGTTGAGCTTCATACCCTGAGTGTTCTGCGCAGCGGTTCGGGTTCAAGGCTGGAACTGGTGGCGCTGGATGAAGAGGGCGAATGGGCCCTGGATGAAATAGTTCTGGACGGATCTCTGTCAACTCTGGTTTTTCCGGGATCGGTGGATATGTTACGGGCCATATCCGGTACGCACGGCACGGTGAAAGATGTCGCACTGGGAGCGGTTCGGGATGTGAATACTTTCCGATATGGTTATACTGTGTTTGAGGCTGATTCTCTGGGCGATCCTGACCTGACGGGTCGTCTGTTTAATGTTCAAGGCGTATCGGAGCTCATGATAGACGGTAATATTGATAATGTCACTTTTTTAAACAGCGACAGCAGGAATATCTTTAAAACAATGCTGATAGGGGGTATTATAAACAAGAGCACTTTCTATGGTATGACGATTGACAGCCTGCTGGTTCAGAATGTTCTGGAAGAGGAAATAGCCATTAACGAAACGTCCTTCCGGATGGATGATTTTCGGGGGATTATCAAGGAGGTTCAGGTGGAAGAGGGTGATGTGGTGGGAAGTACTTTTTCCGCCGGTCGTAAGGTTGTAGATTTTGTGATTGCCAATGGGAATCTGGAGGAAAGCTATATACAGGCTGCCAGTCAATCCGGGAGTATTGGTGATGTTATCGTGTCACGGCAGGAAGAGGGCGGCAGTGAGGGGGCGGGTAATATTATCAATACTGTCATACAGACGGTAAAGAAAATCAAAGAAGTACGTGCCGACGGGCAGATTAGCGGTGAATCACAAATTGCCGCCACGGGATTAATTTCATCGCAGATTAAGAAGATTACGACAGGTAGTGATTGTGCTGCTGCGATCACATCCACCCGGGTAAATGAAGTACTTGTCGGTTTTGAACGTAACGGCAGGCGTATCGATGAAGACGACAGTTTTAGCGGTGCCGACTTTACCGGCACAATAGAAGGTTTGCTCAGCATTAAGAAATTGAGTGCCACGGGCAAGATTCTTGGAGCTGAGCTTTCCAGTATGTATGGTTCCATCAGCAGTATATTTGCGGAAGATGGTTTTATCGATACGGCGCTGGAAACAGCCACAAAAGTAAAAGAAATAATAGTCGGGTATCTGGACGGGAAGCGCAGTTTTAATAAGATCGTGAATTATCTGGCGGACGTGACGGGGTCCATTAATACGCATGATCTGGGGCGTATCTATTTTACCGGTATTGAGGATTTGATACTCAGTGCGATTAAGCCGGAAAAGATTGGTCCTATCCAGGACGACGTCGCGACGATGACTTTCGAGGATATTACAACTCAGGAAGGGGATAATGGACAGACGATACTTGATATAACCGCCACCCTGTCCGACCCCAGTCCGAGTAAGGCCACGGTGGCTTATAGTATATCTGATGGCAGTGCTACGGCGGCTGACGGTGATTTTCTGGCGGCGTCCGGCGCCCTGACGTTTGGCCGGGGCAAGAGCACTGCCTCTTTCCAGGTTACGGTCAATGGTGACGCTATTTATGAGCCGGATGAAACCTTTACCGTTGATTTCAGTAATGCCAATAGTGTCGCGTTAGCGGATACGCAACTGGAGATAACCATAGAAAATGATGATAATGCTCCGTCCCTGAGTATTGATGATGTCTCGGTTCTGGAAGGAGACAGCGGTAATGTAAGTGCCGAATTTACAGTGAGCCTGCATCTTGACAATCCCACGTCCCTGCCGGTGACAGTGACTTATGCCACGGCGAACAACACGGCCACCCTATCAGATGGTGACTATAGCAGTATTTCAGGTACCCTGACCTTTGAGCCGGAAGGTTCTTTGACACAAACGATTGCAGTACCTGTGAATGGTGATACCATTCTGGAAGGGGATGAAAGTTTCTATGTCAACCTGACCAATCCTGCCAACGCCACCCTCTCGGACGGCCAGGGAATCGGTACTATCGAGAATGACGACGAATAAAGTAGTATCATCATCGCTTTCAGTTCCCACGAGAAGATTAATATTCCATTATCCGGTAATGACCTTGCGGTTCTTCAAACTGAAAGGCGTGATTGTTGCCAATAACACCAAAATTACAACTACCTGGAAAACAAGAACTTACGATGCCGACTAAGATGTGGTAAACCCCTAAAGACAGGCTGGATGACAGATGCTGTTGCAGTTTTTTGTTGCAAATCAAATAGTATGGATTTGACACAATCACTATCAGATGATGCGGATGAGCAGATCATCAAGGTTATTGAATTTGGCAAGGTCGTCTAATGTGCCTGCCTTGATTTTGCTGGTGGCGTCAACATAGCCAATGCTCTTGAATTGTTTGGTGGCTATGCCAAATGAATACCCGCTATTGTCGGTTTCGGCAAAACCAAAGGAGACGCTATTGATATTGGCAGCGGCGATATTGCTGTTTTGCATCCAAATATTTTCCGTTTTGCTTCCCTTTAGCATTAACTTGGCAATAGCAACATCGGTGTCAAAATCCTTGGATGAAGATGGCAGGGCGGTTATGAGATCATTGATGCCGGCGAAGATATTGCTGTCGAACAGGAGGCCGACCGTTACTCCGCCGATATTACCCTGGGAACGGATGTCGACATTATTCATTGTTCCATTGACGGTAATTTTTCCAAGTGCCTTTGCCTTGGGATCGGTGGACAGTTGGGTTAGAGTCAGGTTGCCGTTTGTGTAATTGCCTTTAACCGAGACGGCCTTGACGGAACGAGCGGTCAGACTGCCGCTGATATCTTGTGTGACAGAAAGTCCCGCCAGATCACCGCTGTAGGTAGCGGACCAGTTGCCGCTGATAGAATTAGCGGTGATTTTACTGCCGTGGCCGGTGATGTCCCAGGTTCCGCCGGTAATAGCGCCAGCCTTAACGGTTCCCAGAGTGAATTTGGCCGAGCTATCCGTAAGGACGATGCTTCCAGGGAAGTTTTCACTGACAGTAAGTTTATCAAGCCGAGTGGCGGTGATCATATCCTGGGTGGCATCATTATCCTGCCAATTGACGGCGGTTAATGACTTGATAGCTGATTCGGAATCAATACTGAGATTGGCGACCTGGTTTAGATTAATGGTCAGGCTGTTTGTTTCGGAATCGGGCGGGCCAACGCTTATCAGATGCTGATCGGCAACGTTATTGAGTTCGAGTTTTGTCAGGCCGCCGGTAACAGTCAGATCGCCGGTGAGATTGACCTGCTTGCCCTTTATATCCTTTGCAGAGCCATTGATGGTGATATTTTCTACACTAATCAGTCCGTCATCCCCGCCGGTGGCTTTGAATCCCAGCGAGGCAGAAGTGCTGGAACTGGTGATGTCAATATCGGTGATTGTCGCATAGCCGGAGACGACCACGGAACTTTTACCTTGCTCGATGGTTAGTCCTTCGCCCACAAAGATAATCGTACCGGTAGCGGATATTAATGAAATGGTGCCGCTGGTATTGTCTGATTCCGTAAAGCTTACAGATTTGGCGATGCCATCACCGAAAGATACCAGGATGCCTTCGTCATCGGCAATCGTTGCGGTGTCGGAGGTGGTTTCTCCGAATTGATAATCAAGTGACGCCAGGAGTGATAGAACTACTGTTTCCTGTCCTTCGATTTCATCGTCATCAAAAGGGGTTACAGTAATAACGGCGGAAGATTGCCCCACGGGAATTACCACCGATTCAGCCAGGGTATTATAGTCGATTGAAGTCTGGGCCGTACCGCTGACGTTAAAGTTTACGGTCATGGATTCGTCGGTGGAGCCGGTGCGTGTAACGGTAAAGGTGGCAGGGTCCAGATTTTTTTCGGCAGCCGAAGAATCGGTGGCAGTGATAGAGACTTTGGGAAGACCGCTGCCAGTTTCGAGCCCAAAATCAACGATTCCCGCGGCATTTCCCGAGATGAAATCAATTTCGACATTTGCCTCATCAACAATAACGACGGCACTTCCGGTGCCGTTGAACGAACCTTCGGAAGCGGTAACGATGTAAGTACCGGCACCATGGAGAACGATGATGTTAAGAATGAGCTTATATTTTGATATCCTTTAGACAGCGACTGTCTCGGTCTGATTGACTTGCTGTTCTAACAGATCGAGTTGCTCGAAAAGTTTTGCCGTTAGATTATGAAAATGCTGATAATGCTCTCGAGCCTCTTGTTTCTTGCCATCGTTTGCCAGTTGGGCCACTTTCCGGGCGGTTTCATGGACCCTCTGATGGGAGGTTTCGATATCCTGGAAAACGTCTAAATGACCATATTTTTCGGAACCCTCGCTGAAATACCACTGGCCAAACTCACATTTGTGCTGATCGGTTATTTCCGAGGAATCCAGCGAGATTTTTCCGGCCAGGAGGTCCGCCAGTTTTTGTTTCCATAAACTGTGTGCTTCTTTGATCGGAGCGGCCTGAAAATTTATCTGCCCGATATTAAATTTACCAATTAATGATTTCAGATCACGAGCCATTATTGATAGTTGGTTGCTGAATGTTTTGGTCTGAGCAGCTCCCTCGGCATTCTGTCGGGCTATATCATTAACTCCGGTGATATTGTGGGTGATTTCCCTGGTGGATGAAGTGTTTTGTGATATTCCTTGGGCTACCATCTCCGAAGCAGTAGCGGTCTGGGTTATATTTTGTGCTATTTCTTTGGTAGTTATGCTTTGCTCTTCCACAGCTGAGGCAATGGTTCGGGACACTTCGTTAACATTTTTAATCACCTCGCTGATCTGACTGATGGCTTCTATGGATTCACCGGTGGTATTTTGGATAGCGGTAATACGTCTGCTGATATCTTCCGTCGCTTCGGCGGTCTGTTTAGCCAGTTCCTTGACCTCCGTTGCTACCACGGCAAACCCTTTACCGGCATCTCCGGCCCGTGCCGCCTCGATGGTGGCATTCAGGGCCAGCAGATTCGTCTGTTCGGCAATATCCTGAATCACTTCCACGACTTTACCGATTTCATCGGCGGCCCGGCCCAGGAGACTGATTTTGTCATTGCTGCCCTGAACCAGTTGGGAGGCCTTGCCGGCCACGGTGGCGGCATGTTCGGCATTCTTGGCGATTTCCGTAATACTGGCGGTCATTTCCTCTACGGAAGAGGCCACCGACTTTACGTTGGCCGACATTTCCTCGGTAGAGGATGACATGTTCGTCATATTGGTGGATATTTCTTCGGCGGCGCCGGCAACGGTAGTGGATTGATGGGTCATATCCTCGGTGCCGGTGGCTATTTGGGTGGACGTAGCCGCCAGTTCCGTGGCTACGCCGGCTATCGTGGAGGCGTTGTTATTTATTTGATTAACGATCTTACGCAGATTTTCCGTCATGGAATTCAGGTCACGAGCCAAATCGCCGGTTTCATCTTTGCTTTTGATTTTTAGATTTTGGGTTAAATCACCCCGGGCAATGGCCTGGGTGGCACCGGCGATTTTTTTAATAACACGGCTGATTGATCTGCTGAGAATAAATCCCAGAAGAGTGGCCGTAAAGACCGAAACGGCCATGGTGACGATTAAGATCGAACTGGCGGAAACCTGCGTTTGAGAAGCTTTCGTATGGGCTTGCGTCATTTCTTCGTCCGCGATCTCTTCCAGGTGTTCCAGTTTGATGAGAATCTGTTCATGAGCCATTAACATGGTATCGATGTGTTCTTCCTCCTGTACTTTTAATACATCGATTCTCTCCGTAACATATTTTTGTATTTTGGCAATTTGGGATAAACATTTAGTTTCGTGGCGTTTTCCTCTGGATAGATAGGATTCCTTATCTTCATCCGGGGCCTGGGTCACTTCCGTGCCTACGTGGTGGAATTTGGCATGCACTTCCTTTAACTCTTCCATTTCAGCGGCCAGTTCTTCATCTTCCGTGTGAAAGGATTCCAGCCAGCGTCCGGTAATACATTGGGTAGGATCCAATATTCCCTCAAATTCAATTTCATATTCCACCGAATCGGATAACGTATCAATCCAATTTCTATGAGAGACGTCCGCCATGTATAAAAACACATCCAGATCGTAGTCTTTATCATCAATAATGAAACCATAGGACATTTTATCACGGTGAATTTTTATCAGATCCCGGGCGCTCTGTGCAAAAGCAACTTGTTTTTCTTCGATTTCCCGGATTACTTCCTGCATCTGCCGGGAGCCGGGTTTGGCGATGATATCGAGGCCGTCTTTTATATACATCCGGCCCGCCGGGCTATTTTGAAATTCCGCGGATTCCGTTCCATATTTGGCCATGAGGACCCACATATCCAGGTCCTCAATGTATTCTTCGATACGGCCTTCCACGGTTTCCAGGCCATGGCGCGTAAGCAGTAGTTCCCGGCAGGCCTCCAGGGCATTTCCGGCAGAAATAACCGCCTCCATGGATACATCTTTCAACGGCACTTTTTCTTCCAGAATAAGGTTGCCGGCCTGGTATACTTTTTTAACCAGAATTATCCCCGTCATACCTGCGGCCCCGACCAGCAGGGCCAGACAGAGAAAACCGCTGATAAGTTTTTTGCCTATAGTCATTTTATTGCCTTATTATGTTAGTATTGAATAGAATTAGTCATACAATAAAAATCTTGACCTGATTCAGACACCTAATCCCGATTAAAGGGGAGCATTGGATAATGATATCCCCTTATATCCCCTTAAATCTAAGATGATTTTTCTAAGTTGTTTTATTCCAAATGTTTTAGATGTTCGATTACCTCTTTCAATTCGTTCTTGACCTGTTCCATAAGCTCTTCTTTGCGGCTGTCTTCCTCGGCCTTTTTGTATTCATTCAGGCAGATTACGCACGTGGCCGGATGAACAACGGTATCAAAATGGCAGAGTACTTCGGAAAAATGATCGAACTTATCGAAATCAATACCTTCTTTTTTGGCAATACCGCCTTCGTGCCACTGCTTCTCGATCTCGCTTAGAGAAAGTTGGGTCATTTTGCGGATATATTTGCCATCCTCTTTAAGGACCGGCTTGCCATCCTTTTGTACTACATTGGTATTCGTGGCATAATCAATAATCAGTTGCATCATTTTCTTCTCATTTTCAGGAGTTTCTGCCTCCCCCATGTGTTCCTGACAGCCGGCAATTCCCAGATCAACCAATTTCTCCATGTCGAGCAGCATTTTATCGGCATCAATATCATCTTTAAGCACGCGCCCGATGGTTTGTTTGGCGATCTTGGTAAAGCCTTTTTTGTCAAATTCGTGTTTCGTGCCTTCCGGTTCGTCTGCGATGACCATCATGGCGCCCAGAGCAATCAGTACTAATGCAATAATTTGTACGTTCTTCATGGTTTCCCCTTTCTAAATAAAGAATCTTGATTGTTTTAAAAGGTTTATAAGATATCAATTTGATTAAATGGTTCCATTACTCAATTATTGTTCTATAAATGATATCGACTTTAATTACAGGCATATTAAGAATGGAAGCACACATAATACCTAAAAAAATTAGGGGTAGAGCGGAATCATATTTTTTATCTGTAACTCTATTAAATGTAAGAAGATATTGATAAAACCGATTTTATTAATACTTATTATTTTCAAGTGTTATATCAAGTTTATCGTCTCAGAAAGATTTTTATAGGACGTTTTTGGGAAATAAAGTTGTACTTGGATAAGGTCTGTATAATAAGGTTCCCAGATTTTTCGTGGGAGTAAGTTTTATTTCTGACAACGGATATAACGGTATTAGGGGAATAGTAACATCTCCACCGACCGGGAACCCGGTACTATCTAGAATGATGATGTTTAGGAACAGGTTATATTTTGATGTCCTTTAGACAGTTGCTGTCTCGGTTCCATTAGACAGTGGCGGTCTCGGTCTGGTTGATTTCCTGTTCCAGATGATCAAGCTGATCGAAGAGTTTGGCGGTTATATCATGGAATTGTTTGAAGAGCTCTCGGGCCTCTTGTTTTTTCCCGTCTTTGACCAGTTGAGCCACTTTCTGGGCAGTTTTATGAACCTTTTGATGGGAGAGATCAATATCCTGGAAGATCTGCAAACGGCCATACTTCTGAGTGCCTTCATCCATATACCACTTATCGAAATCACACACATGAGGGTCGTTGATTTCCGCAGGATCTAATGATATTTTCCCATCCAGAAAATCGGACAGTTTTGTTTTCCACAAGCTGTGTGCCTCTTTGATGGGGGCGGCCTGGAAGCTCATTTGTCCCAGTTTGAAATGTCCTACCAGTGATTTGAGATTACGGGACAATTCCGAAAGCTGATTGCCGGCTGCTTGTGTTTGGGCCGCTCCCTCGGAATTTTCCTTAACGCCGCTATTAACGCCGGAAATGTTTTTGGTGATTTCCTGGCTGGCTGATGAGATTTCAGATAATCCACTGGCGGTCATTTCTTCTATGGAAGAAGCCACCGTATTAATATTGCCGGACATTTTTTCAGTGGAGGATGATATGTTGGTCATCTTGGCACTCATCTGTTCGGCAGCCGCGGCGACTGAGGATGATTGACTGTGCATACCTTCGGCACTGGTGGCCATCTGGGTGGCGGTAGCGGATAGTTGCAGAGAGGACGCACTTAAGGTGTTGGCATTGTTCATTATTTGTTTGATAATACCCAGGAGTTTTTCAATGAAGATATTAAACCAGCGGGCCATTTCACCCATTTCATCCAGTCGGGTGTCATCCAGGCGCTGGGTCAGATCGCCTTCTCCCTCAGCGATATCTTTGAGCATGTTAACCGTTCTTTTCAGCGGTTTGATAATGGAACGAGCAATGAGTATGCCAAAGAGGACTCCCACGACAATGCCCCCCAGGATGATGGTCACCAGACTTGATTGTGCCTGATGTACCCGGGTATTGGCGTTGCTTTTGGCCTCGTTGTGCAGATTTTTGGCCAGATTCACGACCGAATCAATAGCCGTAATGCAGTTGGTGGACTCGGTCAACATTGATTCCTGGATACTTACGGCATGGTCATTGGCTGCCTGTGATTCGCGATAAAGGGCAAACAAACCATCTTTGGCCAATACGATATCCTGCATTTTATTAAAGCCATCGGTGAGGTTCTGGAAGGTTGTTTTTGATTCTTCAGTTTGCAGCCGGCTCTGGAGCCTTTTTTGATTAGAGGCAAATGACTTGGCCAGCTTTTGGAATTTCTCTTCTAATGCCTGTAGTTGTTCGGCATCCCGCTCGTTGAGATAGATATGAGCAACGTCTTTTAACTGAATCAGATATTTAGTCAGTGTGGCAGCGCCTATGACCAGCGGGTAATTATCGTTGAAGGTTTCTTCGATGATTTCACCCAACACCTCAACGGTGGCATCACCTGACATGGCCATAGTTTTAGCGGTTTCTTCTTTCTCATTCATGGCGGTTTCCGCCTGGCGGGTGAACTCAAAAAGTGTTTCATTAAGAATTTTGCATTGATTTTCAAAATCAGTCAGGCGTTGAGAAGCCTGTTGGGATTTTTCCAGTTTTGTCTTTTGGGCATCCGTCATGGCATGGGTTTGAGTGACAAATGCCTTTTGCGCGTTAATAGCTGTCTGAATGTTGATTTTGAGTTTATCGTCCAGACTGCGGCATAAATCAGTAAGCGTTTCCTGTCCGGCGTTAAAAGACGAATCAAGGGTATCGATTTTATCCAGACAAGCCTGGATGGCGGCCTCATCTGTGCAAGTTAAAATTTCCTGGGATACTACCTGTGACTTCTGTATATTAGCAGCTAGACTACCGGCATTCTCGGTTATCGGCGTTGCCACTTCGGCACAAACATCCACAGTTTCATCTATCTTGTTAATGAAAAACCAGCCGGACCCGCCTGACAGGGCAATGATAATGACCAGGGTCAGGAAGGACAGCAGGAGTTTTTTTGCAGGGTGAGATTGAAACGTAATAAACTTTTGAATTTAATAAGCCGCATTTCTGGTTACCTCATTTATTATGTCCGAGTTGTATAATCAAAGATATATGGCAGGCTGGAGATATAGCTCCAGCCTGCCGTATAAAATTACGTTTAATATTTCTGAACCGTAGGATCAGCCGCCAGTTGAGTACCCTCAATCTGCTTAAAGACCTGGACACGGTTATTGGCCGTATCCGCGATATAGACCCAACCGGTTGCTTGGTCAACAAAGACACCATGCAGGTTACCGAATTGACCTTCACTTGATCCCTTGGTACCCCACATGGTAATGAAATTACCCTCGCGGTCGAATACCTGGACCCGGTCGTTGCCGATTTCGGAGACATAGATGTTGTCGTTCTTGTCAATACCGACACCCGCCGGAACTTTGAACTGGCCCGGTTCTGAGCCGGTAACGCCCCAGGAGCGAATCAAATCACCCTTGGGAGAGAATACCTGGATTCTGTCGTTCTTCAGGTCAGAAACCACTATCTCGCCTTTGCTGTTGGCCTTGGCCGCTTCCGGATTATTTACCTGCCCCTTCGCAGTGCCATGTTCGCTGAAGAGGTATTGGAAGTTGCCGTCCATATCAAAGACATTAATCCGATGGTTACCGGCTTCCGGCATGAACAACATGCCTTCATAGATAGTCATGAACTCCGATTTGATATTCTGGCCCGGTTCGGTGCCATAATCACTCCTTTCAAACATTAAAATATTGTCTTACAAAAATAACCAACGTTAAAAATTCTAATTTATATATGGACCTTTATTATTATTATTATTATTTCTATTAGTACCCCTGAAAATCACTTATCCGGACCACGGCATCTTGGACATAGCATCATTTCAATATCTCCTCTCTCCACTCTGTTATAGACATGGGTAAAATGATTTATATAGATATATAATTAAAAGTCATTGATTCCGTTTAATTATCGATATCTATGCCTTCCAGAATCTTTAAGAGTTGTTGAATCTCATAGTATATCTAGGCCTAAAAATATCGGTAATTTAGGGGAGTTACTATAAGAGTTTATATTTACGAATAAACTTGAAAATTGCTTGATTTCTACTACTAGGACCTGAAAAATCGGCTTAAGATTCATAGTTCCAGGATAGTAATAACTATCAATCCGGATTTGATATGATAGAGGAATTGCATTCTACGAGAAAGGTTTTTAAAATAATAATTATCGGTACTTGATCAATGCGCCACCGGTTTGCCGAGCATTTTTTTGAGTTCGGCCAGGTTTTTTTTGAGTGTTTCCTGGTTATTGGCTTCGACCGTCAGGCGGAGCAGGGGTTCGGTATTGCTGGGTCGGCAGTTGAACCACCAGTCGGGGTATTGGATGGTTACCCCGTCGAGGTAATCGATTTTGGCATCGGCGTATTTTTGGGCCAGTTGGTCCATCATGGCCTTTTTATCCTCTACTTCAAAGTTCATCTCGCCACTGGTGACATAGCGTTTCAGGGGTTTGATCAGTTCGCTGAGTGGTTTATCCGAGGCGGAGAGGATGTTTAACATATGGGCAAATGTTATCATGCCGCTGTCGGCGAAGAAGTTATCGCGATAGTAGAAGTGACCGCTTAGTTCTCCGCCAAAAATTCCCTGGCTTTCCTTGAGCGCCTTTTTCATAAAGACATGGCCCACGCGTTCTCGTCGCGGTTGTCCGCCATATCGTTTGATTTCCTCAGGTACGACCCGGCTGGAGCGGAGATCAAAGACAATCGTAGAGCGGGGATGTTTTTTGAGAAACATTTCGGCCATCAGGGCCGTCATCAAATCGCAGCCAACAGTTTCACCCAGTTCGTCCACAACCATGAGCCGGTCGGCATCGCCATCAAAACAGATGCCCAAGTCGGCGTTTTTGTCTTTGACCTTTTGCTTTAATTCTTCCTTATTAGCTTCCACGAGTGGATTGGGATCATGTTTGAATGTGCCGTCATGTTCAAAGTTCAGGGCGGTGATATCCAGACCCAGGTCACCGAAAATCAGGGGTACCCACTTGCCGGCCATGCCGTTGGAAGCGTCGATGACGATCTTCAGTGGTTTGAGGTTACTGCTGAGGAAGCTTAATACATGCCGGCGGTAGGGTTCGGTAAGGTCTTTCTGTTGTACGGCGCCGTGCCCGGCGCCTTCGGTATGGCGCAGCGCAGTGGCAATGTGTTTGATTTCCAGGAGTCCGGTATCCTGACCGATAGGGCGTGCCTGGAGGCCGCTGATTTTACATCCATTATACTGGGCCGGATTATGGCTGGCGGTTATCTGAACGCCGCCGCAGGTTCCCAGATGATTTATGGCAAAATACATTTGAGGGGTGTCAATCATTCCTATGTCGATCACATTGGCGCCGGAGGCATTCATTCCCTTGATAAGTGCCTGGGCCAGTGAGGGGCTGTGTTTACGCATATCATGGCCGACGGTTACCGATTGGGCAGTTTCCATGCCGCGATCATAGCCCTGCAAAAGAGAGCGTAAAAATTGAGCCGTGGCATGCCCAATTTTCCAGGCGGCCTCTTCATCGATTTGACTGGGATAAAGTCCGCGAATGTCATAAGCCTTGAAAATGGATTCATTCATACTGTTTTTTACCTTTGATGTTAAAAACTATAATCTTCATCGTCGTTTTCGTAATCTGGATCGTCATCGTCCTCATTGTCGTGGTATTTCCATTTATTCGAATCATCGATATCATCCATTTCCCTTTGCATCATATCAAACATTTTCTTTTGCATAGGTCCGAGTTGCTGATACCAGCGCAGCATGACCTGGTAGGCTTGTAAAAGTCCATCCAGACGTAAAAGCTGGAGCTTTTCCAGACATGTCGGCTCTTTGATGGTGCTGAAGGGATTACACCGTAAAGTTACCCGACCGGTTTTCTCATCCTGCTGAAAATATTCACAATCTTTACATTGAAGCATACATAACTCCTGTACGAAAGATGGTATCTTACGTTAAGTTGGTGAACAAATCAAGCCATAGGCACAATAGTGGAGAGATGATTTATAGAAGTGAGGTCATAATACGAGGCAAGTGTCTGCGAAATCAACCGTAACTAATTGATATTTTTGTGGTTATGATTAAATTGGGGTGGCGGACAAAAAAGGCAGGCCCTTTCGCGCCTGCCCTTTTGAGGAAAAGGAATCTGTTGATAAAAACCCTACACCGCGTGTTCGTCAAGTAGATTATCTATGGCTATTGATAATTTGCCCTCAATATCATATGTCCCACTATCCAGAGCCTGTTTGACCTCATCGACCAGATCCTGTCTGATTTCCGGCAGATTTGCGATTTTACTCAGGTATAGTGCCACTTCGGAAATCTGGACCTGATCTCCGCTTTGACTGGCTTTTGCGATAGGGTGGTTTTTTTTAATATTGCCGTCGGAAGATTTGCCAATAGGCGGCAAATTGTTGTAACTGTTAATTCCATTGATGTTGTTCATTCATTCTGCTCCGTTTGTTTATTCTGCTTTATTCTAAAATATACCCGTTTTTAATTCTCCACCTCTTGTTAATGTCCTAAATTACAATATGTTGTAGTCTCCTGATATCTGCGTGAGCAACATCACTCAATATTTTTATCGTCGATGCGGTGTAAGAAACTTGAGAAAAACTGATATATGGTTTTTTTTGCCAGAATGCTGTTATTAGCATAGTTATCGGCATTTTAATTTGGTTATAGGTCTTTATTTTGCAATGATTTAGCCCAATTTAACCGGGCCTGTTTTACCTATTTTAACTAATACTACTACATTCTCCTGGATGAACGACCTATAACTGTATATACCATATATAGTTATGCGAAAATAGGTTTATTTTTTGGAAATATTTTTTAATTGCAGGAATACGATGACATTTCACCTCAAAGATGAGTTATGGCATTGGTAATGGAACTCTTGAATCCATAGTTATATTAAAGACGTATGCTCGTTTTCTTTGAGCTTGTATGGACGCCGGCGTCCAAAGTATGGGGCAGCTTTGATACTGACTTTTGACGGTGGCATCTGTATGTGAAGAGGTTAGATAATCTGAAGTCGCAGAAAATTACCCGATTGGGTAATATAAGTATATTGTTGTCAAATTGGGGTATAATATGATAGATTTAGATGATAAGTTATTATTTATAACAATCGGATAGGACGCCGGCGTCAAAAGTATTGCGAACAGTTGTTTCTGGATTAAAAACAACGATTTAAAATGCCAATATCCACTTTTGACGGTGGCATCCGGATAGTATTGAGGATTTAACTTAAAGGTAAGCATTCGAGAGATGGCCAAGAGAGATTTTTATGATGTATTAGGTGTGAAGCGGGGTTCGAGTCTGGAAGAGATAAAGAAGGCGTATCGTTCGTTGGCACGTAAATATCATCCGGATGTGACGGGGAATGACAAGGCAGCGGCGGAGAAGTTTAAGGAGGTTCAGGAAGCGTATGAGGTGCTCAGTGATGCGCATAAGCGTCGGACATATGACCGGTTTGGCCATGCGGCCGGGAATATGGGCGGGGGGGCCGGTCCCGGTGGCGGGAGAACCTATACATGGTCGAGTTCCGGCGGAGGTAACCAGAAGGTAAATTTTGATTTTTCAGATATATTCGAAGGAGGGGATTTCGGTGGAGGAGGATTCGAGAGTATTTTTGAACAGATGCGTAATCAGTCGGGACGCGGGTCGAAACGGGCTCGACGGCAGGGTCGGCGTGGTGAGGATATCAGGCATAAAGTAAGGCTCAGTTTTAATGATGCTATCAGCGGAACGACTCAGGAAATCATTATGACTATCACCCAGGCGGACGGTAAAAACCGTCAGGAGCGAATTTCGGTTAAAATACCTTCCGGCGTACATACCGGAAGTAAGATACGACTGCGGGGTAAGGGGCAGCCGGCTCCCGGCGGTAACGGTGATTTGATTATCACGGTTGAGGTCGAGGAACATCCTTATTTCAGACGTGATGGTTCTGATATTTTAATGGATTTACCCCTAACGGTTACAGAGGCCTTTCTGGGAACCAAAGTTGATGTACCGACGCTATCCGGGGCCACGACGGTCACGGTGCCTGCCGGAAGCAGCAGCGGGAGGAAGCTTCGCCTGAAGGGCAGGGGGATAAAATCTCAAAAGACAGGCACTACGGGCGATATGTTTCTGGTCCTGAAAATTGTGCCGCCGGAGAAGATGGATCAGGCGTCACAGGAACTGCTGAAAGAGTTTGCCCAAAAGAATCCTCAGGAGGATATCCGAAAGGCATGGGAATAGCACACGGGTTATCCGGAGTTATAGACATCCGGAGTTATAGACAGGTGTATCTGATTTATGAAGAAGACAAGAGTTATTATATTATTCGTGTTATTAATTGTGAGTGCCGGTATTATATTAGTGTGGCGCATGGGTCTGTTCCGGAATAAAATAACGAAGGTGATTCTTATAAGTATTGATACCTGTCGTGCCGATTACCTTGGTTGCTATGGCAACTCTCGCAAAATAACTCCCACTATTGACATGATAGCCGGGCAAAGTATATTATTTGAGAATGTAATTACTCCGGTCCCTCAAACCCTGCCGGCTCATTGCTCGATGTTAACGGGAACGATTCCTCCGTACCATGGTATTCATGACAATCTGGGTTATCAGCTTGGGTCGTCAAATATAACGCTGGCCGAGGTTATGCAAGAGCACGGTTATCATACCGGTGCGATTATCAGTGCATTTGTTTTGGATAGACAATTTGGGCTGATTCAGGGTTTTGATACTTATAATGACCGTTTTGAGAATGAGATCCTATCCGCGAATGTCAGTGAGCGCCGCGGTGATGAAGCCAGTCGTATGGCGATCAAGTGGCTGGACGAGAATAAAGATAAGGAATTTTTTCTGTTTTTACATTATTTTGATCCTCACTTCAGGTATGAACCACCGGAGCCCTATGGCTCCATGTATGCTGATGACCTGTATGCCGGGGAAATGGCTTTCACGGATTTTTGCATAAAACAGGTTATGGATAAACTTAAAGATCTGGATATTTATGATTCCAGCTTGATTATCATTACGGGGGACCACGGTGAGATGTTGGGAGAACACGGAGAGGCCGAACACGGATTTTTTATCTATCAAAGCAATATCAAAGTGCCTCTGATAATAAAAGTGCCGGGCCGGGGTAAACAACTAAGAGTCACAGATAACGTGAGTCTGGTTGATATTGTACCGACTGTCTGTAATCTTCTGGAAATCCGGGTTCCTGAAGAAGTTCAGGGCCGGGATCTATCTGGTTATTTCAAGGGAGGAAAGGTGACGGGTCCGGATCGATTTTTATATTGTGAAAGTTTTACTCCCCTCAAGCATAACTGTAATCCTTTGCTGGGAGTTGTTCACAGCGAGTGGAAATATATCCATACCACCCGGCCGGAACTCTACCATGTAACTGTGGATCCCGGAGAAACTGAGAATCTTTTTGAAAAGGAGCCTCAAAGAGTTCATTTGATGCGCGAGCATTTAAATTTAATAAAGGAGGAATATTCTCATAGAGACACTTCGGAGAGCAGACTGGAACTGGATGAGGAGGGAAGAAAACGTCTCGAATCTTTAGGGTATGTGGGCAGTATGGATATCGATCACTCATTGGAACTGGACGAAAGCAAAAAGGATCCTAAAGACGTGATACAATTTCATAATATCAAGGCCTTTAATGACAGGGCGATTGCCATGGTGCAGCAGGGGAAATTTACGGAAGTCATTGAAGCGTATAAGCAATTAATCGAGCATTATAAAACATCGCAGATCAGCCACCATATGGGTACGATCTATGTGAATCTCGCAGTAACACTGCAGAGAGCCGGACGCGAGGAGGAAGCCGATTTCTACTTTGATCAGGCAGTGGAGAGTATTAAGGAAGAAATACAGGATTTTCCTGAGACTGTAGAATTATGGGATCGGCTGGGCGACATTTATGGCGCCCAGGGGAAGTTTATGGAGGTGAGCCAGTCGCTGGGCCGGGCGGTATCCCTGGACCCGGGTAACATGTATTTATTGAGCAAGCTCATCAAGTCTCTGGAGATCCAGGGCCGTTACGATGATATCATTGGCGTCATCCGGGAGAAGATAGAGTATTTTACCGAGCAGAGTCAGACTCAGAACATTATCCAGTTACAAAAGTATCTGGACTATTATAAGAACCAGCAATCTCAGTCTGAAAAATGATATCGAGGACTGGGAGGCAGTCGGGCCGGAAGTACACGGATGAGACGGGTTTTCACGGATATATTTCACCAACAAGAGTTTTATAGCCACAAAAAACTCAAAAGGCACAAGACACTGTATGTAATTTTTTGAGTTTTTATATGCCGGGTGATTTGATTTTTGGTGGCAGGGTAAAGCAGAAGGTGGCGCCTTTTCCCTGTCCCTGAGATTCGACCCAGATTCGGCCGCCATGGATGTCGATAATTCTTTTGACGATAGCCAGTCCCACGCCGGTGCCCTCATAGCTTTTGTCCAGTTGTTCGAAGAGACCGAACACATTTTCATGGTAGCGAGGATCGACGCCGATGCCGTTATCTTTGACATAGCATATGGTTTCATCGTCCTGACGGCGTACGCCGATTTCGATGAGCGGTGCTTTCTGATCGCCCATATATTTCACGGCGTTATCGACGAGGTTTTGCATAACGGCCAGCAGTCGCCCCCGATCCCCCGTGATGACGGGTAAATCGGGATGGATTTCGACCTGGATTTTTTTTGCGGTTATTTTGCCCCGGTTTAACTCCACGGCTTCCCGGGCCAGTTCTTCCAGGGAGACATTAACCGGTGGATTATCCATACGACCGATGCGTGAAAGTTCCAGCAGCTCATCGGGGGCATTGCCGGGTCGGATCGGATTCAGGCTGGTGAAGTGGCCGCGCAGACCCCCTTTCTTCTGGCTCGAGGTGTGATTTTAAAGGAAAGATATACCAAGTGTATATTGCCTATCTTGACATACCTGTTGTTTAAATTTTTATTTTGCCAATACCGGCTGGAATTAGTACAATAATAAATTCGTTGCTATTGTTAATTTTTTAATACTCTGGAGGAAACAATGAGAAGTAGTGTAAATTCGATGGTTGTATTGGTATTAATGGTTTTGGTAATCGGTAGTCCCTTGTATGCTGATGACTTTCATGAGGGATGGGAAAAGGCTAAGATTGGCATGTATATTCCTACTGATCATGATTATTTTATATTAAAGGCGGATGAGGGGTATTGGGATGTGGGCGACACCATAGGCACATTCCCGGTGCCGGAATGCCAACCCACTCCCCAGAATGCAGAAATTGTCACATACAACGGGAGTAATGCCCTGCGTCTGGAGTCGGTTTTAACCGACTGTGCCGACAATGTCTGGGTGGCTTTATTTGAATCCGAACCGGCCAAATACAACAAGGGTTTTTCCATTTCACTCAGGCCGGACACGTTCATATCTTTTGAAGAAGTGGGAAATCTCGACAATCCCGAGATACATGGATGGACGATCGATGGCTGTGGCTTGCCGCCCTGTTATGACAATGTCTCCATTATTCTGACGGATAATCGTACATCCGGCCGAGACCTGTCAGATCTGGGTTATACGGAAGAAGATCTGCCGAACCTGACTTATTCAGAACTTATGGAGATACTGGAATATCTGGAAGGGGGCACCCAGACAAGTGTTCTGGCCTATGTTCTGCAGCGATATCCGGAGGCGGCGCCCAATACCACCCATTCCAACTATCGAGAGATTTTTCTGGATCCCAATACCGGTTTCTATGTCCGTAATCTTTACGATGATTTTATGACCATCCCTGACTTTGATCCGGCGGGTGCGAAAATAACATCTATTGAGATCCAGGTGGATGAGCATGGTTGGGCTATATTTGATAATATTTATATTGGTAATGATGCACCGGAGGAGCCGTCTCAGAATGATCCGGGGGATGTTGATCGTGAACTGGATCTGGCTTGTAGCATTGGAAAGGTCAAGATGCCGGTGTCGATGTTGGCCGGGGAAGAGGTCGCGGGTAAGATTCAGGTGATTGTAACCAACCAGAGTGCCTGGCCCACGGCGGATAATCAATATATGGATTTGGTTATCGCCATGCGAGCCGAAGACGGCAGCGTTGATATCGTCCAGGAAACTCTGGAGGACCAATTCATCGGCGGCCTCAAACCGTACAAAAGCAAAAAATTCAATGTAAACGTCAACCTGGATCTGCCGGAAGGATATTATACCCTGGTAGCCACGGTGGTCCCGGTTGCTGATTCGGGCATGGTTACGGCTATAGATGCAGTTGATGACGTGGTCCGTTCGGTTCTGCCTTCTCAGAGGGATTTAATTGTTGAATTTTCCAGGTTAAAGCTGCCCTCCAGTGTGGTGGCCGGCGAATCGACTAAAATAAAGATACCGCTGGTCGTGACGAATAACGGGAATATCCCTATTGCCGGCGGGACAACAATTGATATATTAATTAAAGCCAGGCCTGTCGGGATAATGGATAGTTCCGGCGATGTAATTCTGGCCGAGATAACGGATCTGTCGGTCAGCGGCCTTAAGCCGGGTAAAGGAAAG
>JAFGHE010000189.1 GCA_016930295.1 Sedimentisphaerales bacterium | reverse complement strand
GTCCAAAAAACATTAAACTTAACTGGCATAATGTAATAGTCAAGCCCAGGAAGACACTGGGGCCATTTATTAATGATCATTTCTTGCTTAGGAAACATTTTATTCATTTTTATAATTATATGATGGTATTCAAGATTGGAATATCTCCAATACCTGAACGGGTCCTTCTTGGCCGACATGATTCGCTCGTATATTCTGGTGAGAAAGTCATTGAGGATTATCGTTCGACAATGCCTTTTCCTAAAGAGCAGCTGGAAAAAATTAAAACTTCGCTCGAAAGGCGAAATGAATACTTGAGTCACAGGGGAATCAAACATTATGTTTTCATCGCTCCTAACATGCATACAATATATTCTGAGAATCTTCCGGATTACATAAAAAGGATAAACAAGATATCTCGATTTGACCAGCTCATTGATTACCTGGCTGCTAAATCAAGTATTAGAATTATTGATGTAAGGAATGAATTACTCGAAAGGAAAAAAAAATACTCACTTTGGTATAAAACGGATACGCACTGGAACGATATAGGGGCGTTTGTTGCATATGAAACATTAATACGGGCAATTAAAAAAGATTTCCCGATAATAAATCCACTGAATGAAAATGCTTTTAGAACAGTCGAAAAAGTAGTTAATGGTGGTGATTTGGCTAAGATGTTAGATTTGTCTGAATATTATAAAGAAAAAACAATATTTATGATTCCAGGTTCTTTCCATTATTTATATGAGAGGGCGGATGTTGGTAGTTATACCGATCCGTCTCCAGGTAGAACGATTATAATGAACCATAAGAATTTCAAACTCCCACGGATGGTTATGTTCAGGGACTCCTTTGCTATAGCTTTGGTTCCATTCCTTTCTCAAAATTTCAGCCGTTCGGCATATTTCTGGACTCCGCGGCTTATCACAGAGATTGTAGAAAAAGAAAAACCGGATGTTGTTATAACAGAGGTTACCGAGCGATACATTTGGAAACTGGCTGATTGATGGTTCGGGACTTGAGGAAATGGGGATTTGCGAAATGGTTCTTAAATGAAGAACGGTAATTCAATGAAAACATGTGCGGTAATTGTGACGTACGGAAACAGATTTTGTTTCATGGGAAGGGTCGTAACGGCGCTTGTCGATTCGGGAATAGACAGAATAGTGATAGTCGATAATAAATCCTCCGATGAAAGCGTGATATCTCTGAATAAAATTGTAAATAAAAACACCAATATCTCAATCGTTCGGTTACAAACCAATTCCGGCTCCGCAAGTGGGTATAAAACAGGCATAGAAGAAGCAATCAAACAAACCGATTGTGACTTCTTATGGCTACTTGATGATGATAATGTTCCTCGCTGTGATGCGTTGCAGGTGTTGAAAATACTCTGGACAACAATCGATTACGCTAAGAAAGATGAATTGATGTCACTTGTTTCCTTTCGTGAAGACAGACCGCTTTACTTGAGAGCGGTGAGGGAGAACAATCCCCAAATCGTATTGGGCCGAAAGAATATTTTTAGAGCGTTTCATATAGCGGATATCATCAGAAAAGCCATCGATTGTCTACTGAGGAAGAAAAATAAGCTTCCACCGTATCCCACGAAGGAATATGGTGAAATATACGCGGCACCCTATGGGGGAATGTTTTTTAATAAAAAGCTTATAGAAACCATAGGATATCCAAATGAGAACTACTACTTATACGTGGATGACCATGAGTTTTCATATCGGATAATAAAAAAGGGAGGAAAGATGTATCTTGTACCAAAAAGTATAGTTGAGGACATAGACCAGTCCTGGCATACGCGTACGGATGGGTTTGCTTTTTCACGCATAGCTCGGGATGATAACTATGTCAGACTTTATTACTCTGTACGAAACAGGATTTATTTTGAGCAGACCGAGCTGGTGGACAATTGGTTGGTTTATTTAATAAACATGCTAATTTATTGTATTTTTGTACTGGTTGTTGCGCTGGCTGGATTGCGCGTAAAGAATATAAAGGTATTTTTTACAGCAGTTTATCATGGTTTAATAGGAAAAATGGAACGAAATAGTGAATATACGTTGTGAAAGATATTGTTAAAGAGGATCATTCCATAAGGATTAGTTTGAGTAGAATATTTACATTTTTTTTAATAGAGTGTGCTTCATTTGCATATCGAATACTTTTATTAGATTTTTCAGATAGCAATTTGTTGTCTTTAATCAAATTTGTAAGATAAGTGTCCAACATATCTTTACTTCCCAAGCAATGATAACCTGCATTATATGAATTCAGCAACCCCCCGTAATTCAACTTATACGACAGCACCGGCAACCCAGTCGCCGCCGCCTCCAGCACCGTCATGGGCCAATCTCCCTCGTAGTCCGAAGTGATGCAGAATACCCTGCTCTTCGCCAGCAGCGTGTATATCTCGTCATACTTCACGAAATCGAAGAACGTAACATTGGTAAGTCCGCGGGCCCTGTTCCGCACTTCGTCGAAATATGCTTCGTGCGCGTCGACCTTCGAGCAGATCATGCAGAAGCGCAGCTTCGGATTGGCCGCGGCCAGGTCAAGGAACACCTCTGGATTTTTCCAGCGCTCGCAGCGCGCGATCCAGATGGCATCATATTGCTTTTTTCGTGAATTTTTTATTTTACTGAAATCAAGACCTTTTTTAAGAATGGCGACACGCGCGGAGGGCCCTTTTTTCACTATGTTGTCACGTTCCAGTTCATTCTGCGCAATGATTAGATAAGCATACCTTAAGAGTAAAAAAAAGAGCGAGCACCTGGCATGGTTTTTCTGATACTTCCCCTCGCTTTCAATATCGTGGGCTATCATAAAAATAAACTTCATCCCGAACAGTCTGGCGTAAAATGCCAGGAGGCATGATTCGAGGGTGAGCCCCCTCTGCAAAATAAAGTCCGGTTTGATTTTTCGAAAGGTCTTGTGGTAGGTAAATATTTTTCTGAATAGTGAGTCGGTTTCATTGAAGGTTTTAGCAAGATTGAACTTTTCGGCGTCATCGAAATCGATTGTTTTATAATTGGGAATGAGAGAGCAGGTTTCTACGTCTGAATGGTTCGCCAGTTCCCGCGCGATCATGAACATCTGCACGTTCGCCCCGCCGAAAGTGCGGTTCGAGTGCCGGTTGAAAAGGGCTTCCGAATCCTTGGGGAAAATTATAGCTATTTTCATTTCGAAGTATTCATTCGATGGCGATTTTTTATAAATTTCGTGTTTGTGTCAATCAAAACTTGTTGTAACTTGCATGTAAAGATATATAATAATTGACAAAGGTATAAAAGAGTATAGGTTAAAAAAACAGTATTTCTTCTTTTATTAATCTGATCAAAGGAATTGTATTATCTTGGATACGAAATTAGAACAACCTTTCGACATAAACAAAGCCCGAGCGACGCTCATCGCGCGGGAAAAGAAACGGGCCGCTCTGCGCCATGCCCGCTGGGAACAGGCGAAAAAGGACTGCGAGCGAATAATCGCCCACATCATGAAAAAATATAAACCGGCGAAAATATACCAGTGGGGGTCGCTTCTGGCGCCGGAACGTTTTACCGAAATTTCCGACATCGACATCGCCCTGGAAGGGCTGGCCGGGCCCCTGGACGGGCTTGCGGCCCTCGGCGAGGCGGAAGATATGACCGACATACCGGTCGACATCGTAGAACTCGAGAGGATACACCCCGCCCACGCGCAAAGCATACGAGAAAGGGGAGTGCTGGTTTATGAAAGAGAAGGAATCGATAAAAATACTCATAGCTCAGATTGAAAGACACAGGGGAATTCTCGACGAGATCTTTGAAGAGCTGGGAAAGGCCCTGAAAGAAGATGTGCCGACCCTTGGACGGACAAAAAGAACAGCGCTCATGACCGCTTCGATTGTTGAGAGTTACTACACCTGCGCCGAGACGATATTTCTCAGGATATCGCAATTTTTTGAAAATAATCTCCAGGAGGGCCGATGGCACAGGGACCTTCTGGAAAAAATGACCCTCCAGGTCCCGGATATTCGCCCCAGGGTGGTGTCTGAACCTGTTCATGAAGACTTGGCCGAACTGTTGAGATTCAGGCATTTTAAAAGATATTATCTGGGCTTCGCTTATGACTGGGAGC
>JAFGHE010000021.1 GCA_016930295.1 Sedimentisphaerales bacterium | reverse complement strand
CTAATTCAGCAAACTTTTGCTCAAAACTGGAGCCGTATCTCAAAATAGGATTTTTTTTGCTATATCTATGAAATATCCGGGTTAGAAGCCGTAATTGGTGGTGAGCCAGTTGGTTAGGAGGAGGGTGAGGTCATATAGGTCGGTATTGTTGGAGTGGTCTATGTCGGGGCAGTCGGGGCCGGGGCAGCCGTTGGATTGGAGCCAGCCGGTGCTGAAGAGGTGGAAGTCGTTGAGGTCAACCCGGGCGTTGTAGCTGAGGTCGCCTTGTAGTGGGGGGGTAGTGTCGATCCAGTTTAGCAGGGCGTGGTACTTGGGGGCCTGGGTTATGGGCTGGTTCTGATATTCGAGTGCGCCCCAGGAGCCCCACTTGCTGTAGTAGTTGACGTAGGTGAAGTAAACGCAGTTATCGACGCCTTCGGCCTTGAGCATATCGAGATATTCGGTGATGCGGTCGTACATACGCGGGTCGCGGTTTACATCATAAAGAATCTGATTGAGGGTATCATCGTTTTCAGCGCCTGCGGCGCCCACATAGTGCTGGCCTGCTTCATAGCAGACGAGCCGGCAGCCCTGGGTGTCGGCGACTGCTTTTTGGGTGATAACGTGGTTTTGGACTGCTGCTATTTCAGCCGGCGAGATGGTATCAAGAATTTCATCTGCCGTGGGGTAGTCAGGGACGTTGGGTGGAAGCTGATCGGGTGTATAGATGACGCCGAAATAGGGCGCGATGGCCAGGGCGTCGGGCATGAGGTAATTGGGATTCAGGTCAGGGTCGTTAAGCGCATCAAACCTGAGGTTAGTTACCAGGAGAAAAGAAGACTGCGTGGCAAGCACTTTAACCAGGCGTGAGTCATTGGTGAATTCATTTTCAAAGATTTCCCAGATTTGCAGGGAGCGGAGGCCGACGTATTTGTGTCCTGCAACCCAGGAATCCGGGTCCAGGCCGAGGGCTGTGCCCATAGTGGAGACATAGCCGGCCTGCGAAAACATACCGTTCCAGGTTTCGTTGGAATATTCGACGTAGATTTTGAGGTCCGGGTTCACGGTATCGCGCAGCAGGCGTGCGGCCTGAGTCACATAGTCATCGTCCGCCTGGTGGGGGATGCAGACCCAGATGTCCTTGTTGAGAGTATTGCAGAGTTGGATCTGGTATTCGAGGGCGACCCCTTGTTCGCGGGTTTGGGTGTAGGTATCAGGGGTCGTGCGGTTAGCCCAGGAGGCCAGGTAGGAGTTGTTTGTTTTTTGCCAGTCCATGAAGCGGATACTGGTGTATGGTTGCAGGCGGTAAAGGAACAAAGGATGGAATGGCTGGATGTCATACGTTGCCAGGCAGCCCGGCATGATGATGCGCAGCTTTTGAATGGGGTCTGCTGCCGACGATTCATGGATTCTCAGAAAGAGGGTGCCGGGAGTGGATACTGAGACAGTATATGAGTTCGTGCCGCCGGCAGGATAGTAGTGACCTGTGGCAGCCGTTTCCAGTTCGATGTGGCCTGTGCCCTCTACGATCATAGTATAATCGCCGGCGACAAAGACTGGCATCAGGGTGTGGACGTAGTGGTTTTTTCCATCTGAGGCCGGGAAGGGCAGATACAGGGGCCAGCCGTTGGGATCGAGTGGTATTTCGTTTTGCATACCGCTTTCCCATACCCAACTGCCTACCTCTCTGGTCATCCAGGTTCGGCACATTTTAAAGGCGTCGGCGAAATCCCATTCGCTGGACCAGTCCTGGGTGCCGGCGAGGTTGGTCCCTACCTCCATGGCCGGGGGGGGATTCTGGTTGAAACCGGCGATAGCGGTATAGTCGGAATCCATGATAATTACGCGCGGATTGCCGAGCCCGGAGACATCGCCGGACCAGCCGAGAAAATGATAGCCGGAATCCGGGTTGGCGAGCAGTTTAACGGTGGTTCCCTCTTCAAAGAGGGTTCCCTCCGGGTCGGAGGTGGCTGTTCCGTTTGGACCTGAGTTGACCGTCAGAGAGTATATCGGCCCGGTCTGTTCGATGCTGAAGGCCGTCATTGTGGTGTTGTGACCACCGTAGCGGGCGTCAAACGCATAGATGCGGAATTCGAGGGGGTCTGTGATGTTGTCGTAGCCGGACAGCGGCATAATAAAACTGAAGTTATGTATATCGTAGTCACCGTTACCAAGAGAAGTGGTGGTGAAGAGTTCGTCACCCGGATTGAATCCAGTGATACTGGTAAATACGGCATAGGTTCGCGGCGCCCACCAGTCGATTCTCTGGATACGGAAATTGACTTTTTTGCCAGAAAGATTCAGGGTGCCCTCCGTTGGTTGAATCGTGAAATAATTATATTCGTGGTCGGTGACGGCCTGCGCGAGAGTGCTCTCCTGGTCCGATGGTGCGTTCACATAAAATCCAAAGGCATTATCGATGCCGGCGGTTGGTATTATGCCGGCGCCCAGTTGCCAGCCGGAGAAGCTGAGATTGGGATCGAGCCAGGAGGTATTGGTCCAGGGAGTATTCAGGGAGGGTTGGGTTCCGTTGAAATTGCAGACGATGAGATCGGCCGCCCTGGCAGTTAAAGGAAGAGCAATCAAAGATACTATAAAGGCAGCTCGTGCCAGCCGCATGCATTTAGCCATAGACACCTCAAAATCATATTGCTCTCAGGCGCCCTATCCCCGGAACATCTCTTTAAGAGGAGATTTCCTGCATAAATTTTACCAAAGATTATACTAATATATTTTACTGGAATCATCTCCTCAATTCAATAAGTATTCGGGCCGTTTAATCAATCATTATGCTGGTAGTATTTTAATGTCTGATTTTTATCGGATTTTGAGAATTTATATAAAATTTTCTTGACAATTATTGATAAAGCCTATAAATATAATGATATTATGGAGTTATCTCGAGTCGTATCGGCTTTTCGCTCCGGATAAGAGTGTTTTGACGATGGACCCGTTAGTTTCATTGTAGTATGGACAGAGTTTTTATTTGGAGTAAGGCGATATGAAGATTTATGTTGGGAATATCCCTTTTAGTGTGACAGAGGATGATTTGCAGGCACTTTTTGGTGAATTTGGTGATGTACAAAGCTGTGTTGTACTGAAGGACAGGATGTCAGGTCGGTCGCGTGGTTTTGGGTTTGTGGAAATGGAAGACAATGATTCAGCGCAGAGGGCAATTAGTGAATTGAATGGCAAGGACATGGAAGGTCGTGCCTTAGTCGTCAATGAGGCTCAGCCCCGCGGTGAACGTGGTGGAGGTGGAGGAGGCCGTCGCCGGGATTTTCGGTAGCCCCCGTTTTACCTAATCACCCGTCATTCGAGCGTAAAAGAGAATAGCGGATTAAGGTGAAATCATAGTAATCCTTCACTGAAGCCGGTATTATCCTGAGCAGGAATATCTGGCGTTTTTTGCGTCTGAAAGTCAGTGTTAACAGCAGGTTTTTCAGACGGGGAGGATGTTTTTATTTTTTCAGGTTTATGGCAATATTCTTCGAATATATCCTCCTCCAGGTCGTCCATTCGGGTTGGTTTATAGCCGGGCTGTTGGGACATTTTTACTTCTTTGTGATAGGATTCAATAATTTTTTTTTGTATCATTTCGCGGCAGGTGGAATTAATAGGATGAGCGATGTCGGCATGTAATTTCAGTCGCTCTCCTCTGGCTTTAGGTTGATTTTGAGCCAGTCGTTTACCGCATTCATTACAGAATTTGGCTTTTAAATGATTTTTCGAGCCGCAGGCGGGACAGCGGTCCGTGATTTTTCGTGAGGGCATGGCTACGAAATAGCCGCCGACCCCTTCAATGATTTTTAAATCCCTAATGACAAAATCGTTATCGAGTGTGATCGAGCAGAATCCCTTAAGTCGATCACTGCGATTTTGTACCAGTTTGATTCTAACTTCCGATATCTCCATGTTGGTCCTCCAGAAACAGTTCCTCATTTTGATGAAATTCGACGTCTATGGCATTTGCCAGGCGATGTTGTTTAATAGTGAGCGCCCATTGGCTTAATTTTTCCCTGGAATCACCGGTGGTGAACAGACATGCGCCGCTGCCGGACATATGAATGGGTCCGATGTCTAATTTTTCCAATTGGTGAACTAATTGTCGCAGAGGCTGAGAAAGGGCTAAGGTAGTGGTCTTGAGTGAGTTGATTCCCTGGCCCAACAAGCCGTCAAGATCACCCAGACGGAGAAAATATTTAATAACGCTTAGATTTTCGTCGGTGCGAATTTTATCAAAGATATAATTATTATATACGTGAGCCGTAGATATATGAATATCGGGGACAATCAATAAAACGTTTCGCCGGGGGCGGTAGGGCAGTTCCTTAATGATTTCTCCCCGCCCGGTGCAAAGGGCGACGGGGCTATACAGGAAAAAGGGGACATCGGATCCGATCTGGGCGGCGATGTGTGCCAGTTCTGGCGTGGATAATTTCAGATTCCATATCTGGTTCAGTCCCCACAGGCAGGCGGCGGCATCGCTGCTGGCCCCGCCGAGACCTCCGCCGGCGGGGATTCTTTTATTTAGAAGTATATCAAGGGCGGGTTGAATATCAGCGAATTGAGCGAGTTTTTGGGCGGCGATATAGACGAGGTTCTGTTTGTCGGGCGGGCTGGTCAGGCCGGTACAGAGCAAATGAATTCCCGGCTTGTCGGAAATAATAAGGCGCAGGTCATCATAGAGAGTGATAGTAGCCATAACGGTGTTGAGATCGTGGAAACCATCGAGGCGTTTATCCAGGACCACCAGAGATAAATTCAGTTTGGCCGGAGGCCGCAGGGTTATACTTTTGGCAGTATATTTTGTACTGGTATGGCCGAGTATAGGGGTATCCACGAATTAGTCCTCAAAAAAGCCCCTTAGTATAATTGCAAGAACCATAACAACTTAAAACGAAAGGCAAAGCCTCAAACCGGGTATTACCCGTGAATTAAACTTGACAAAAACCCTTTCACACATACATTTTGTATCAATTGTAAAAGAAATATCGGCATTGTCAACAGATAAAATTGAGGCCGGGTGATAATAATTTCTCATTGATATTAGGTAGTCAGCCAATAGAGTAATTATCTCTGTGAGTAATGACGATTGAAAAGATAGAGATGATTACTGTATTGCCCGCATACTGGGCATACCAGACTTGGAGTTTTTTAAATGCCGGAAGAATCGAAAGCATGTGAGAAAAAGGATAAAACAAAGGTAAGCCGCTGGCATCTGCATCGCCGATTATATGATTGGGTGTTGCATTGGGCCGATACTCCTTACGGAGGATGGGCTTTGTTTATTCTGGCGTTTGCGGAATCGAGTTTTTTCCCGGTACCGCCGGATGTGCTGCTGGCACCGTTGACCCTGGGCAATCGAAAGAAATGGTTTAGATTCGCCTTGAGCTGCTCACTGGCTAGTGTAGTGGGGGGGATGTTTGGATATCTGATCGGATTTTGTCTGTGGTCCACTATTGGACATTTTTTTCATGAACATATACCTGGATTTAACCGTGATGTTGTTGTTCTTGCCAACGGTGATAAAATTGAGGGATTAATTGATCCACGAAATATAGATATAAAATTGTTAAGTACAAAAGCCAAAATTCGTTATCCAATAACTCTAGAGCAAATTGATGGACATAAGAAGCTTATTGAAGCAAATCAAGTCATTGATAATGATGTTCAGGTACGACCTTTTACTAAGATAGCAGCCATGTATAATCATTATGACTGGGAGGCAGTTGGAATGGCTGGTTTTACACCACTACCGTTTAAAGTGTTTACAATAACAGCAGGTGTTTTTAAGATCAATTTTTTTATATTTTGTATTTCAGCGGCCATAAGCCGTTCCGCTCGCTTTTTTCTTGTGGCTGGTCTATTTGGCAGATATGGAGAAAAAATCAAGCCCTTCATCGACAAATATTTCAACTGGCTTTGCCTGGCCTTTGTTGTTCTGCTGGTAGGCGGCTTTTTTGTATTGAAGTACTGGCATTGATATGGATTATTTTTATGATATACATAAGTTTGATATTTTAAAATGTTCGTGCTACAAATATACTTGATAGTGGCGATCTTTTTAGAAAAGAGAGATATATCATGACGGATAAACAGAAGAAATCATTATTAGAGGTGGCGCGTAAGGTGATTAGTGCGGCGGTGAGGCGGGAGAGTGTCAATGACTATGAGTCTGAGGACCCGTTGTTTAATGAGAAGCGGGGTTGTTTTGTGACGATTCATAATCATGGTGTTTTGCGGGGGTGTATCGGTCAGTTTCAGCCGGATCAGAGTTTGATCAGGACGGTTCGTGAGATGGCGGTCGCGGCTACGCGTGATCAGCGTTTTCTTATGAATCCAATTACACCGGCCGAACTGGAAGAGATCGATATTGAGATATCGGTGCTTTCTCCGCTGGAGAAGACGGATGATCCGCTGAGCCTGGAACTTGGAAAACACGGGATTTATATAAAACAGGGGTGGTCCACCGGGTGTTTTCTGCCCCAGGTGGCCACAGAGACCGGCTGGAGCAAGGAGGAGTTTTTGAGTAATTGTTGCGGGGGCAAGGCCGGATTAGCGGCGGATGCCTGGAAGAAGTCCGATACCGAGGTTTATTTGTTTACAGCAGAAATAT
>JAFGHE010000188.1 GCA_016930295.1 Sedimentisphaerales bacterium | reverse complement strand
GGCCATCGCCCCGGGCGAGACAGTCAGCGGTTTTTCCGTAAGCTTCGACTGGCTGGGTACGGGTGTGCCGGGAGCACAGTTTTACGAAATTATCGATCCCGACGACTTCAGCACCCTTGATTCAGGCTACACTGTGCCGGAACCTGGGACGACAATTTTACTGTGTCTGGGTGGCTTAATGATTCATAAAAGAAAAATATATTAATCTTTATTCTACTCATAACAATTTTATTTTTTTGATAGTGAATGTGTTAACTGGTTCTTAAATGCCTTACTACTGGTCTCATATAAAGGGATAGTAATACCCGCTCTTCAAGCGGGCCAGGAATTGTGATGTCCATTGAGTATTATAAAGGTTTTGATAGTATAGGAATTTAAACAGACTGCCGGTCATATAGACAAACCTCCGGAAGTGGCTCTTGCAGATAAAGATCCAGCGAAAATTAATGATTTAATGAGGAGAAAGGGCATGATTAAAAAAGGGTATCTTTTATCAATTATTGTTATTTTCATGTATTCTACTCTTTCACAGGCAAAAACTGAAGTGGTGGCAACCTGGGTATGTGGCTCAAGTACAATAGATCAATCCGGCGTATACGGTACTAAAGGTATATCAAATCCTACGAATGTACCTGGGGCAAGGACAGGTAGCATTTCTTGGGCCGACAGCAACGACAACCTCTGGCTCTTTGGAGGGTGTGGTTTCGACAGTGTTGGAAATCGGGGCGTGCTCAACGATCTATGGAAGTTTGACGGTACCAACTGGACTTGGGTAAGTGGCTCAGATACAATAGATCAATCCGGCGTGTATGGTATCAAAGGCGTAGCAGATCCTAAGAATGTGCCGGGAGCCAGAAGTTATAGTATTTCCTGGACCGACAGTAACGGCAACCTCTGGCTCTTTGGAGGGCGTAGTTACGATAGCGGAGACAGTTTGGACAGTTTGGATGAACTTAACGACCTGTGGAAATATGACGGTACCAACTGGACCTGGGTAAGCGGCTCAGCTATGATAAAACAATCCGGTGTATACGGTATTAAAGGTATAGCAGACCCTGCGAATGTACCGGGGGCAAGGTCAGGTAGTATTTCCTGGATCGACAGTAGCGGCAACCTCTGGCTCTTTGGAGGGTGTGGTTTCGACGGCATAAACAGTTATGGCGTGATCAATGATTTGTGGAAATATGACGGTACTAGCTGGACCTGGGTAAGCGGCTCAAGTAGAAAGAGTCAATTCGGCACTTACGGCACCCAAGGCGTCGCTGATCCTGAGAATATACTTGGGGCAAGGGATAATAGTATTTCCTGGATCGACAGTAGTGGCAACTTCTGGCTTTTTGGAGGGGGTGGTTTTGATAGAACTAGCTATTGGGGTATTCAAAATGACCTGTGGAAATATGATGGTACCAACTGGACTTGGATGAGCGGTTCAGATACGAGATGGCAATGCGGGCGATATGGTACCAAGGGCGTTGCTGACGCTGCGAATAGACCGGGAGCAAGGGAGGTAAGTATTTCCTGGATTGACAGTAGAGACAATTTATGGCTCTTTGGAGGGAACACATACTCCAATTATTGCCCTTCTGGCACGAGAAATGATCTGTGGAAATATGACGGTACTAATTGGACATGGGTAGGTAGTTCATCTGGGATAAGACAATCCGGCGTATACGGTATTAAAGGTATAGCAGACTCTGCAAATAGGCCGGGAGCAAGGTATAAAAGTATTTCCTGGACCGACAGTAGCGACAACCTCTGGCTTTTTGGTGGGCGAGGTGTCGATAGTAGTGGCGGTTGGGGTGATTTAAACGACCTGTGGAAGATTCAAATATTCAACGTATATTACATCGATAGCAGTGCGACCGGCAATAATGACGGGTCGAACTGGACGAATGCATACACTGAATTACAGGACGGACTTGATGCAGCCATTAGCGGCGATGAAATCTGGGTGGCGGCCGGGACATATTCGCCTACGAAAATGATCGATCCATGTGATCCTCGTACGGCGACCTTTCAGATGATAAACGAAGTGGGAATTTATGGTGGATTTCCGACGGAAGGTAATCCCGGCTGGTTGGATCGCAATCCGGATATGTACGAGACAATTCTCAGCGGTGATCTGTTGGGTAATGACAATCCGGCCACACTCGCGGAAGACCTGCTGGATGATCCCTGCCGCGCTGACAACTGCTACCATGTCTTTTATCATCCGGAAGGTACTAATTTGAATTCCAGCGCTATTTTGGATGGTTTTACTATCACAGGAGGTATAGACGGGAGTGGGATGGAAAATAGGGAAAATTGCAGTCCAATTATTAACCATTGTATGTTCACCAGGAATGCGAAAACAGATTTCAATATCTGTGGCGGGATGTATAACTACCTCAATAGTAATCCCATAGTGACCAACTGCACTTTTAGTGATAATGACGGCAGTGGTATAGAAAACTATAAAAATAGTAGCCCCATCGTTAGTGACTGCATATTTACTAATAATAGTGGGATTTTCGGTGGTGGAATTTGTAACCAAATCAATTGTAGTCCGATAGTAACTAACTGCACCTTCAACGGAAACTCATCATATCAGTATGGCGGGGGGATATATAATCGTGAAAGCGATTCAACAATTACTCATTGCACCTTCATCGGTAATATGACTGATAGAGGTGGCGGGATATTCAATTTGAGTTGCGATCCAGTGATAGATCACTGTATATTCAGTGATAATATTACAGATGAGGGCGGCGGAATAAACAACAGGTATAGCAGCCCGATAATAGCTAATTGCATCTTCAGCAATAACTCGGCTATATCATACCATGGCGGGGGAATATATAACTTAAACAGTGACCCGACAATAATCAATTGCGATTTTAACAAAAACTTTACAATCTGGAGTGGTGGAGGAATATATAATTATCAAAGTAGTCCAACAGTAACATACTGCAGTTTCAGTGGTAATTGGGCGAACGGTGACGGGGGTGGCATTACTAATTGGCAGGATTGTAGCCCGACGGTTACTAACTGCAGTTTCAGTGGAAACTCAAGCCAGGAGGGGGGTGGAATAAGTAATGTGAGAAATTGTAATCCAAAAATTAATAACTGCACGTTTAATTATAATTCTGCTTCGGAAAACGGCGGTGGGATTTATTATTCTCACGAGAGTAATCCCATAGTTATCAGTTGTATTTTAAGTAACAATTCCGCTCCAGACGGACCTGAGATATATAATTCAAGTACAGGTTCGATAAGCGTGATTTACTCGAATGTGAAGGGTGGTTGGCCGGGAGTGGGTAATATTGATGTGGATCCGTTGTTTGTGGATGCTGATGGTGCGGATGATATTTTTGGTACGGAGGATGACGATTTGCATCTGTTGCCGGACTCGTTGTGTATTGATGCGGGGGATCCAGCTTCAGAGTGGGAGAATGAGCCGTGGCCGAATGGGGCGCGGGTGAATATGGGGGCGTATGGGAATACACCGGAGGCCACCCGGAGTCGTAATGGGCTGCAGTTTGAGTCGTTTGGGGTGATAGACATTACACGCGTGGGGCGTACGGTGTTTGAGTATGTGTTGAGCTTGTTGCTAACGAATATTACGGAAGAAGCGATGACGGATATTCAGGTAAACCTGATCGATGCGACCGAGCAGGTAGTCAGTGTGTCGGATGACAGTATTTTCCTGCCGGTGATTGATGCTCATAGCACGGTTGATAGTGATGATGTTGGCGATTATTTTGTGGTGACGATTAACCGGGCGGAGTTGATTACGCCGGGGCGTCTGACCTGGCAGGTGGATTACAGTGGAATTGGTGGTGCCGGCATGCAAATAATGAGTGGCTCGTTGCCCATGGAATCAACCGTGGTGGGTGATCTGACTGGTGATAATAAGGTAACGCTGGATGATGTGGCCCGGCTGGGTGAATATTGGCTTATTGATTCACCCGAGCGGAATTTAGCCGGTGATGAGATAATTAATATCGAAGACCTGTTGATACTGGTGCGGAACTGGCTGAGCAGTATCCAGTAGAATCAACTAAACAGCAAGAAATTGAGAGATAACCGATTCTTGAAGGAGATAATTTTCTTGATTTAGCCGATTAGTTGAGGTGCTGGCGGATGAATTGGGCGCGGGCTTCGTCGCGTTCGTGGGGTTCCAGTTCTTTCTGGCATATATTCTGCAGATGGCCGGGCTGGGTCAGGAGGAAGAGCTCGTTAAGCGTCTTGAGGGTGATGTCGTGGATACGATCCAGGTGGATGCCCAGGCGGATCATGCTGAGCATATAGGATGCTTCTTCGGAACTGATCAGTCGGGCGTTGGTCAGGACCCCGATAGCGCGAAATATCTTGTCATCCAGGGCGACCGTCCGTTCTTTTAAAAGCTTTTCCCGGGCGCGACGTTCGTATTCGACCATCGGCTCCACGGCCTGGGTAATCAATTCATTGATGAGTTGTTCTTCGCTTTTGCCCAGGGTGGTCTGGTTGGATAGCTGGTAGAAATCGCCAATAGGTTCGGTCCCTTCGCCATAGAGCCCGCGAATGGCCAGATGCATCTCCTTAGCCGACCGGAACACTTTGTCAATTTGTCCGGTCATCTTCAGGGCCGGCAGATGCAGCATGACTGAAACCCGGATACCGGTGCCCACATTCGTGGGGCAGGCGGTCAGATAACCGTACTTGGGCGAAAAGGAAAATTCCATCTTATTTTCGAGAATATTATCTACCCGGTTGATGTTTTCATAGGTCTCTTCCAGTTGCTGGCCGCTGGAGAGTACCTGTACCCGGATATGATCCTCCTCATTAATCATCAATGCCAAAGACTCATCATGGGACAGGGCCACCGCGCGCGGGCCGCTCCCTTCGGCCAGACGGCGGGAGATCAAATGTCGTTCCGCCAGCATCAGCCGTTCCAGGTCGGGTGTTTCATCCATCGTGATATACCAGAGGCTTTCCTGAAGTTCGGTCTCCATGACTTTGGATCGGATGTGTTCCAGCAGTTCTTTCTGCTGGTCGGGGTCTGCATGGGAAAAGAATACAAATCCGGCAATATTTCGCGCTAACCGGATCCGGGATGAAACCACAATATCGCTCATCGGACCACTGCCGTCCATCCAGTCTGCCGTATGATCATATATATCTGAAATATTTGTCATTTCCAGGTTTCAACAAAAAGCATAGTTTTAACATCCCACTGACAACTCACAATCCACCACTGACAACTGATTAAATCTAGTTCATCTCGAATTTCCTGATCTCATCCCGCAGCCGGACAGCCGTTTCGTAGTCTTCCTGTTCCAGGGCCTTGTATAGTTCCTGGCGGAAACGCAATAATTTCAATTGATCGGCCATCTTACCCTCGGAATTTTTGGGCACCTTGCCCACATGGCTGGTAGCGCCATCCTGGGCTCGCTCGATCAAAGTTCGTAACGGCTTTTCAAAGGCCAGATAGTCATTGGGGCATCCCAGTAATCCTTCTTTACGAAACTGGGTCCATTTAATTTTACATTGGGGGCAATTCAGGTCCGCCAGTTCCCGTGATTCCTGCTGGGCATCAACCAGATTACTGAACAACTCATTGATGGGAATTTGGTGGGTTTTTACGGTGATCCCTTCCTTTTGGGCACATTCGTCACACAAATGCCGTTCCATTTTCTGCCCATTGATGATTTCGGTCAGATGCACCGTGGCGTGTTTATCGCACATTTGACACTGCATAATATAAATCCATTATATACATATAGTTATAACAGTCACACAAATGTGTCTGTATTATTCATATTATTATAGGGCATTTAACTATTATCGTCAATATATGAACATCTCTACAATTCTGTAAGGGAGAGGATTATCCCATATTTAAATGGACTATTCTGTATCATATTCTGTATGGTTTATGACATGTCTGAGCGGTTATGGTTACGAATTTTCTAATTTTTCCTTTAGTTTTTGGTAAATACCTTTGGGGATCAGACCCGAGACATCCCCTCCGTACCGGCCTACTTCCCGTATCAGGGTGGAAGTGGTAAAACCATATTTCTCGCCGGTCATGATAAAGACGGTCTCCAGCCCGCCGATGGCACGGTTGGTCAGAGCCAGTTGGAATTCATATTGGACATCGGTCAGATTGCGCAGGCCGCGCAGGATTACCTGGGCATCGATATTTTTGGCAAACTCCACCATCAGGCTGGTAAAACGTTCCACCCGGACTCCCGGTATGTCCTTTACGAGTTCCCGGATCATGTCGACCCGTTCTTCGCCGGTGAAGAGATTTTCCTTTTGCAGGTTGTCCCCTACGGCCACGACCAGTTCATCCACAATCTGGATGCCCCGATGGATGACATCAAGATGTCCGTTCGTGATGGGGTCAAAGGATCCCGGAAATATGGCTCGCACGAATTTGTTCTGTGACATAACTTCTTCCCTTAAAATAGGTTGTAGCACACATGGCTCCTGTCTGGTATGCCTATTTTATGAAAAAGTTTGTGTTTTGACAAGTCGGAATGATTTTTTTATTATAGAGACAATATCTACCAACGAAATTAGAATCAAAACCTAAACTGAAACCAGAGAGAAAAAGATATGAAAGTTGAATTAATGGCGTTGACAGGATTGGGAGTAATTCTTGTATTAGCAGGTTTGAAAGCAGGAGCTTTGCCGGCTAAGGTCGATATGTCGGAGGAGACTGAGCAGATCAAGCCTTCGGATGAGTCAAAGGATAGCCAGTCAGGGGTCAAAATTGAGCGGGGCGAAGGGAAGTTAACGGTCATGATTAACGGCACCCTGTTTACGGAATACTGTTATGAGGATGTTCCCCGACCTTATTTTTACCCGGTGATCGGTCCGACAGGTGACCCCATTACTCGCAACTGGCCCATGAAAGAGGGGGAAAACGAGGAGCAAGACCATCCTCATCATCGCAGCTTGTGGTTTACACATGGAGCGGTGAACGGGCACGATTTCTGGGCGGAGCGGGAACATTGTGGTACGATAGTGCATGATAAGTTCCTTGAGATAGATTCCGGCGAAGAATCCGGTGTTATCAAGTCAGAGGACAAGTGGATTGCCAATAAGGGCCTGCTTATTTGTACGGATACTCGCACTCATACCTTTTATAACCGTCCGGAAGGAATAATAATGGATTTCGAGGTCACGCTCCATGCTTCCCAGGGTAAGGTGGTGCTGGGTGATACCAAGGAAGGAACCATGGCTATTCGGATAGCGCCGACCATGCGGCTTAAAGGAGAAGTGGGCCGGGGGCAGATAATCAATAGTGAAGGACTCAAAGGTGACAACACCTGGGGGAAACGGGCCGCCTGGTGTGACTATTATGGCCCGGTCAACGACAAGATAGTGGGGATAGCTATCTTTGATCATCCGCAGAATCCCCGTCATCCCACCTGGTGGCATGTCAGGAATTACGGCTTGTTTGCCGCCAATCCGTTTGGAGTCCATGATTTTGAGGGAAAACCGGCCGGTACCGGAGATTTGACAATTCCCGATAAGGAAAGCGTTACCTTCCGCTATCGATTTTATTTCCATAAAGGAGATGAAAAACAGGCCAAAGTGGCCGAGTTATACCAGGAATATGCTAAAACAAAATACGAAGAATAAACTCAAAAAACAGGTAATACAATTACTGGTTAAAGAACCAGGAGGAATCAATTATGAGTACACTGAATCGTCGTAATTTTATGAAAGGGTCCTTAATCTCTGCCGCCGGTATAAGCATGGCCGCGAAAATGGTTCAAACCACCTGGGCTCAGGTTCCGGGAGCGAATGATGATATACGATTGGCAGTGGTTGGAGTCCGGGGCCAGGGAGCTTTTCATGTTAGGACGTTTCGACAGATTCCCGGTGTTCGAGTGGTGGCACTCTGTGATCCGGACCAGGATATTCTGG
>JAFGHE010000187.1 GCA_016930295.1 Sedimentisphaerales bacterium | reverse complement strand
GTTGTGCTGCCTGCTCCCACTGGCTGTTTAGAGTGAGAGCATAGGCGAGGGTATTTATGGCCCGGGGATCGTCCGGCGATGTCTGGTGGACCCTCTGAGAGAATTCGAGTGCGCGCAGGGGGTCCGGTTTAAAGAAGCAGAAGAACCAGGCCAGTTCCGCGTGTAAGTTATTTAAAGCGGTTTGGGTTTCGGGATGGTTTTCCGGTTGTGTGGAGACCAGTTGGTTGTAATTTTTTAATATTTCTAAATTATTATCCAGTGTTTTTTGGAGGATATATTCTGCTTCATCAGACATGGACAGTTTCTTCATAGTCATAGCCATGAGGGCATTGATTAATATATCGTCCGGTTTATCCTGCAGGGCATTTTGCGCAATTGAGAGGCATTCTCGATATTGTTCCAGGTTATAGGCACTGAGCAGTTGTTTCAGTTGCAGTTCGTTTTTCATTTCCTCATTTTCTGGCATTAAATTGATGAGGGTATAGGCATGTTTATAATACTCCTGAGCCATTTGCATAAAGCCATAATTTTCCAGCGTATTTATTAAATTAATAGTGGCGGCCAGGTTATAGGGATTTGTGCGTAACTGCAATCGGTGATATATAATAGTTTGTAAATGCTGCACTTCCTCCTGGTTTTTTTTTTGGTTTTTTTCCCAATCCGGAGGCGCATTATCCGGTTTTTGAACAGGAGCGGGAGGCAGGTCCAATAAAAGTTTGAGGGAATGGTAATTATAGTTAGAGGCATTAAAGGCCTGAGTAAAACATTGTCGTGCGAATTCCAGGTCGCCTTTTTCATTGGTCAGGATACCCAGTTCGGTCCATGCTTCGCTTAGTACATAGGGATAATTATTCAATTGGGGGATATTCTGCTGGAGAAAATATTCGCGCAGCATACGTTGCTGGAGGCTATCGAGCCGGTAACTGAGCCATTCGGCAACGGGTCTTTGGTCTTCTTTTTCCAGGTCGCTATAGTTGATCAAGGCGTCCATGGCACGTCCGGGATCATTGATGGCCGGGGCCATAAATAGTAACATCAGGTCATAGGCTGCCTGGGTGTTGGCCGGGTTCATTTCCACGGCGGCCTGAAGCAGTAGAGTGGCCATACGTAATCTCTGTTGCGATTCATTGGGATCAAGTGCGAAATCAGCATATCCAACAGATTGCAGTTCGACGGGGGTCCATAAATGGCGGGCCATTACAAATAATTCTTCAGAGACGTCCGGATAAGCGGCGTATGATAGTGTGGATGCCGGGTATCTTAGCAATAATGTACCCAAAAGGAGGATTATATGAGTTTTTAATCGTTGGGGCATATTATCATAGGTTCTTTCAGGAATTTTCATAGTATCCAGGCGATATATATTATTCGTTTTATATCGTCATATGTTCGTTAAATATCATAACCTATTTATATTACAACGATTCCGACAGTAATGCCAAGAAATTTCGATGGTAAATCACAGTATCCGTGCCGGACAGTTATGGGCAGGGAGTGGCTGGTTGGCCCAGACGGGCTTGTCAGGTATAGTATCCAATTTTAGAACAGGTGATTTTTTAAGGATGTTATTGCCCGTTGCGCCTGAAAGGCCAGGGTGCTTTGGGGTTCGAGTTCACAGGCGGTGCGCCAGGAGGCGGCGGCACGGTCTATCAGTCCCATATTTTGTAAAGCCAGAGATATATTGGCCTGGACATCCGCAGTTGAGCTATTGTTATTATTATCGTCCATAATATCTTTAAAGTGTTCCACGGCCAGGGCAAACTGGATTTTGTCACAATACATGACACCGAGTTTGTAATGTAATTCCACCAGTTCCTGATCCAGGCGGAAGGCCTTTTTGAAATTTTCGATAGCCGGGCCGAATTGCCCTTTTCCCCACAAAGCCAGCCCCAATTTGGTCTGGACTTTAAAGAAGGATGGATTGATGGATAAGGCCTTTTGAAAGTGTTCAATGGCCTGATCAATGAGTCCTTTGCCGTACATGAGTAATCCGAAGCGATAATGGAGGTCGGCATGATTTGGATTTTGAATCAGTTTATTTTTATATCGTTCGATCTGGATATCGATGAGGTCTTTAATTTTATCATCAGGAGTATCTTCGTCCAGGCAGGCGATTGATGCTTCTTCGAGATTTTTCATACTTTTCTGGGCCTGAGCCACTTTGAGCTGGAGTCGGTTCATTTCCGCAAAGAGCAGGTTGGTATTGGGTTCGAGGGCACTGGCCAGATCGAAGGTATCATGGGACTGTTCCTGAGAGGGATGTTCGGAGAGATTTTGCGCCAATCCCAGACCGATATAGGCTCCGATCAGTTGGTCATTGATTTCAACGGCCTCATTGAATCGGGCGGCGGCTTTGTTGTATCGTCCCATGCGCAGGTGCTGTGTTCCCAGTTTGACGGCGGCTTCGAGGTATCCCGGATGGATTTCCAGGGCCCGGTTATAATATTTGACGGCGAGCTCATCGTCGCCCAACTGGCTGTAGAGATCTGCCAGTCGGACATAGGAATTGGGGAAATCGCCCTGTTCCTCGATGATTTCCTCCATACGGATAATGGCCTCCTGTATCTGGCCGGCCTGGGCCAGGGCTTCGACCTGGTCGTCATGGAGTTCGAAGTTATCCGGTTCGATGGTAAGAGCGCGTTCAAAGCTTTCTTCGGCTTTATTATATTGTCCGATTTGCAGATAGAGGTATCCGAGTACCAGATAGTTCCAGACTTCTTCCGGATGGTCTTTTTGTAGTTTCTGGCACTGGAGGATGGTCTCTTCGTAATCCCCTTCCAAATAATAGATAGCAGCGAGTCTTTGTCTGGCTTTGGGGAAATAGTTGGTGCAGTTACTGGATTCATGATAGAAATTCAGGGCTTCCTCCAGTTTTCCCATTCGTTCATAGCAGTGTCCGAGTGCGTAGAGTATTCTGCTATCTTTTGTAGAAGAGAGAGCGGCTTTTTTCAATAGTTCCAGGGCTTCTTCGAGTTCTCCGTCTGCGGCGTGCATTGCCGCCCAGGCCAGATAGGCTTCCAGATAGTCAGGATGTTTTTTAAGTAATTCACTGAATGTATGTTGGGCACGGTCGTTTGAACCGCATTGAGTATAATGAATTCCCAGTCGCAGAATATTGGCTTTATGGGAAGGATCATCGATCAGTGCCTCTTCCAGGTGTTTGACTTCATCCTGGCTCAGCGGCCCGCAGCCGGGCAGCACCAGGAACATTAAATGCGATTCCAGGCCCTTGCCAAGTAATTCCAGTAGACAACTCATCGTGTTTCTCACTCCTTTAAAAGTTATCAATTGCCTATTTACATTTTTCTCTGCCCATCATGCCTATCGGTGGGGGTTGGGCCGACCTTAACGTCCTAAAGGTCATATCTATACTGAAAACGCGATTTTTTCCCCTCCAAACGGCGCATTTGTCACATATTGGCTAATTCGCCGGATAATCGGTGCAAACGGACCCTAACTCGTTCCGAATGTAGGGATTATCTCAATAAGGAAATGAGCGGGAATGTCTGGAAAATAGAGGAAAAATCTTATTTTTGCGGGGAGGTGGATTATGGGACGCTGATGGGCTTGAAGAGTGGATATTTGATAGCACACGGATGACACGGATGGTACGGATTTACAGGGATTTTGTATAACAGAGTTATAAGTTGATAATAACACCTATTGTGTATTGTGAAGGATCAGGTAATATTTTTGCTTTTAAATTTAATCTATTAATTCAAACTCAACAGTGACATGCGAGGCAAATATCAGTTCGTCAAATTGGGACTGCAATTGGGTGATAGGGGCTTTTCGTCCTGTGGATTGATTTATTAAAATTGCATTTTTATCAATTTCATCATAAGAATAATAGGTATTACATATGATTGCCTGTTCATAAAAGCTGTATATTTTCAGTTTGACTTTGAGATTTTCTTCGTAGGTTTTCTTTTTGGCCTGGGCGTTCTGGCAGGCCTGGGCGAGGGCCTTTTGCTTAAGTTCGTCTGTCTGGGAATGTTCGAATGTTATTTTGACGAAGGATACTTCCTCATGGTTATCGATAATGTCGGCTGCTTTTTGGATATCTGATTCGTTGGAGACTGCAATCCTGACACTGTTCTCGATGATATAGGTGTCATTCCAGAAGCCGTCGTGGGGGGTGGATGAGAAACGTGATATGGTTATATTATCAGGTTTAATGCCCTGTTTTTTGAGTTGCTCAACGATCTGGTTTCGTAGTTTCTGATTTTCGTTCAGGGCTTTTTGCAGAGATTTATCTTCAGTCGTGACCTTGAGTTGAATGATGGCTTTGTCGGCCCTCACCTTTATCTCAGATGTACCAGTAATAGAAACCGTTTGGGGCATGCCGGTGAGGTAAAGTTCCAATTCTGAAGGGGTGCCCTTGATCTCCGGTTCGGCGGCGGCATAAGTGGCTGATAATAAACAGATTAAAATGGCGGCGGTGGTTCGCATGGTCTGTCTCCTTTCTGATTTGGTTAGTACTAATCCCAATGCTATGAATTTGTGTGTATCCTTTTACCCTTGGGCAGAAGGATACTATGCTGTAATTTAATGATACGCCTATAGAGATTTAGACGTATTATAGTCGTAGGTGACACACAAAAAAATAAATTTTTTTGTGTGGGCGTATAAAAAACCCCCGGCCGGGGCCGGGGGTTGGTGTTTAATAGAAATATATACCTTATTTGGCATAGAATTTATGGATGGTTACCTGGGTGTATTTTTCGCCGGGGCGGAGGATACAGGAGGGGAAGTTTGGTTTGTTGGGCGAATCGGGGAAATGCTGGGTTTCCAGGCAGAATCCGTAATGTTTTTTGTACACGATGCCGTCCTTACCGGTGATGGCGCCATCAAGGAAGTTACCGGAATAGAACTGGATTCCGGGTTCGGTGGTAAGGATTTCCATAACGCGACCGGAGGTGGGTTCGGTCACAGTGGCGGCCAGGGCCAGGGACCCGTCGGAGTTATTGAGCACATAGTTGTGATCATAGCCGCCGGTTACCTTATCGATGCGTTCGCCGATGGTATGGGTTGAGGTAAAGTCCATGGGTCCGCCTTTGACCGGCGCTATTTCGCCGGTGGGGATCAAACCTGCATCAACTGGTGTAAAGTTATCCGCCGTCAGGGTAAGTTCATGGCTGAGGACATTGTCGGTCATGGCGTTGAGATTGAAATAGCTGTGATGGGTGAGGTTAATGGGCGTGGCCTTGTCGGTTTCGGCCTCGTATTCGATTTTGAGTTCGTTGTCGTTGGTGAGGGTATAGATGACCGTACATTTGAGGTTGCCGGGGTAGTTTTCCTCGCCGTCTTTGCTGAGGTAGGTGAATTTAACGCCCACGGCGTTGGGGGTTTTGACCTCTTCGGCGTTCCAGATGACCTTATCGAATCCCTTGAGGCCGCCGTGGAGGTGGTTTTCGCCGTCGTTGGTGGCCAGTTGGTAGTCCACGCCGTCGAGGGTAAACCGCCCCTTGCCGATCCGGTTGCCGAAGCGGCCGATGAGAGCGCCGAAATAGGGATTCAGTTTAACGTAATCATCCACATTATCATAACCCAGGACAATATCAGCGAGTTGGCCGTTTTTGTCGGGGACTTCCAGGGAGATGAGGATTCCGCCGTAGGTCATGAGTTTAGCCTTGAGAGCGTTGGCGTTGGTGAGGGTATAGGCAAACACCTCTTTGCCGTCTACCTGTCCGAAACTTTCTTTGGTAATGTCCATTTTGTTCTCCTTATTGGTTATCGTGGTTTTTGATGTTTTCGTTTGGGGTGGGTTCTTTTTCTCGCAACCGGAGAGAACCAGAGCCACCAGTATCAGTCCATAAATAACAAATAATTTAGAATTCATGATTTTATCTCCTGAAAATGTTTGTGTAAAGCACTTTCACGACGCGGGAGGCCATTGTACAGATAAAAAAACCAATGTCAAATATTATTATAGTATTAAGTAGACGCCAGCGTCAAAAGTATTGCGAACGTATGTTTCTGGATTAAAAACAACGGTTTTAAGTGCCAATATTCACTTTTGACGGTGGCATCTAAGTATAGTCGGGCTTGTAATGTTTGATAATATATTGGGTTACGTAAATGACAGGCATTGCAGGCGAGGATTTGAAATTATAATTGAGCTATGATTTTATTCAGGAAGTCGGCTACGGCGGGGGGGTCGGATTCGTCGGGGGACCAGGGGGCTCGGTATTGCTGGTCGGGGATGAAGGGGCCGGTGGTGGTTTCGTGGAAGATGACGAATTCGGTGAGGGGCAGGACCATGTGCCAGAGTGAGCAGTTGAGGCGGTAGAAGAAGGTGGCGTTTTCGGGGAGCGGGGCCATTTTGATTTTTTTGGTGATGAGGCCCTGATCATCGAAGAGGATTACCAGCATGGAGCCTTCGATGATATGGAAGGATTCGCTTTTTTCCAGATGGCGGTGAGGGCGGCAGTAGGAGTCTTTCTGGAGGGCGATGACCATTTCGTGGACTTTGTCGTGGAGGTTGCGGTGCAGGCACAGGCGGGCGCGGCGGAGTGGCTCACAGGCGGCGGATTGCTTTAACTGCTCTAATAGAGCGGGAGTTATCTGGATGATGTCCGGTTTATCGAAGTAGGTTGCTTGGGTCATGATTATATCTTTATGTTTTGGTTAATTAAATTGTATCGGTTAGCGTGCTTACGCTTCGCGTAAGCATGCCACCCGATTTTTGAGCGACCACGTTGGGTCGCCCCTACGAGTGAAGTATAGTACTTTATTGGTAGAAATTTTTGATGCATTGGGCTACGTATTCTATGTCTTGCTGTTGCAGTTTTTCGTGGGCCGGGATGCACAGGATTCGTTTGACCAGTCGCAGGGCGTTGGGATATTCACCGCGGGTAGTATCTTTATAGGCCGGTTGCCGGGGCATGAGGATGGGGTGCTGAATTTTGGTTTCCACGCCTTTGGTTTCCAGGAAGGCCTTGAGTTCATCCCGGCGGTCGGCTTTAATGGTGTAGGTGTAATACACATCCTGTTCATCGGGTTTTTCCACGGGTGTTTGGACGATGCCGGCGAGGAGTTCATTATACCAGGCAGCGATTTGTCTTCGTTTTTCGATGATATCGTCCAGGTAATCGAGTCGTTTGATCAGGACGGCGGCCTGGATGGTATCGAGCCGGCCGTTGAGGCTGACCTCGATACATTCTTCCCTGTTGACTGTGCCGTTATAGCGCAGGGCGATGAGTCGCTGGCAGATGCCGTCGTCGTCGGTTACGATCATGCCGGCCTCGCCGCAGGCGGCGAATATTTTCATGGGATTCATACTGAAACAGGCGACCTTGCCGAACGAGCCGGCGGGTTCATGTTTATAGTGGGCGAAAAAGGCCTGGGAGGCATCTTCAATCAGGTCCAGCCGGTGTTTGCGGGCTATCTGCTTTAGTTCATTCATGCGGCAGACCTTGCCGGTGTAATGGACCGGCATGATGGCTTTGGTTCGGGGAGTGATTAAGGGCTCTATGGCCTGAGGGTTGATATTCAGGTCGTCGTTAATGTCTGCAAATACGGGTTTTGCACCGGTCAGGGCGATGGCGTTGGCGGTAGCCACCCAGGAGAGGGCCGTGGTGATGACCTCATCGCCGGGTGCGATACCGAGGCTCTTGAGGGCCAGGAACAGGGCGTCTGTGCCGGAATTGACGCCCACGGCGAATTTGCGGCTGCAGAGCTGGGCTATTTTTGTTTCCAATTGCTGCACTTCCGGGCCCAT
>JAFGHE010000002.1 GCA_016930295.1 Sedimentisphaerales bacterium | reverse complement strand
ATTCAGCACATAGTCATTATTGTCATGCACACCATGCACCAGGGGGATTGTCCCGGTCATTATCGTACTGTGCGCCGGCAGGGTCAGCGGCGCCGGCGAAATAACCTCCTCAAAAAGAAATCCCTCCGCAGCCAGGGCATCAATATGAGGTGTTGTCGGAGACGGATACCCATAACAACTCAGATAATCCGCCCGGCAGGTATCAATACTTATCAGCACCACATGACGAATCTCTTTCGCATCGGTCCATAAATCAAACAAATAAATAGAAACTATAATGATAAGCAGCACCAGACCCGATAGAAAAACTATCCTGATTCGACCCAATGTCCGCATAGTATTAACCTTGAACTCACAATTTCTTAAGTATACTTCTTCAGAAAATAACGATACTGATGGTACGTCAACCCCAGGCTGCGCGCGGCCCGGGCCTGGTTGCCCCCGGCAGCGGTCAGGGCATCCGCGACCAGCTGCTGTTTAAATGTTTCCACTTTTTCGGTAAACGTGCCCCCGGCCATAACGCCGGCCCCCACCGATAACAGCCCAATATCTTCCGGCGTAATCTCACTGGTGGTATCTCGATAAGCCCCACGCTCGATTATATTTTTAAGCTCACGCACATTGCCGGGAAAGGGGTATTTATCGAGCAAATCCAGGGTCGATGCACTCAGACGCTTGCCACGCAGCGACGGAATCTCCTGCATAAACTCATTCAAAAAATGCCGGGCCAATAAGGCAATATCACCTTCCCTCTCACGCAGAGGCGGCACATGAATTATCTCGAAACTGAGCCGATCGTAAAGATCATGCAAAAACTCACCATCGTCCATACGCTTTTTCAGATCAACATTGGTGGCGGCAATGATGCGCGTGTTCACCTCAATCTCGCTGGAACCGCCCACCCGCGTAAACGTGCCGTATTCCACCACCCGCAAAATCTTCTGCTGGAACGATAAACTCATATTCCCGATCTCATCCAGAAAAAGCGTGCCCCCGCCCGCCAGTTCAAACTTGCCGTGCACCACACTGTCCGCGCCCGTGAACGCCCCCTTTTCATGACCGAACAACTCCGATTCCAGCAAACTATCCGTAAACGCCGCACAGTTGACAATCACCATCGGACGCGCCGCATCACCCCCGGCCAGATGAATCGCCCGCGCCACCAGCTCCTTGCCGGTCCCGCGCTCCCCCGTAATCAGCACCGGCCGGGGAATTTCCGCAACCCGTGATATCTTCTCAATCACTTCCAATAACAATGCCGATTCGCCCACTATCTGATAACGCCGACCGGCCGCTTCCTGCAACAACATATTCTGCTCACGCAGCATCCGGTTTCGGTTGATTAGCGATAAATGCGGCTGAAGCTTCTCCAACAGAGTCTTGACCCGGTCGGTCAGCTTGCCCGTGCGCACCAGAAAATCATTCGCCCCCGCCGCAATCGCCTGCGCCGCTATATCCACATCACCCTGCTCGGCAACCATCACCACCGGCAAATCAGGACGCACCTTCCGAATCCGCGGCAACAGCTTGATACCCGCCGTCTTACCGTCCCCCAGATCATAATCAATCACCACCAGATCCCAGTTCAAACCCGACTTGAGCTTGTCCATCAACCCCCGCACCGACGTAATCCGCTCCACATGATTCCGCCCCCGCACCACCTCCTCAAACGCCTCATACAAAATCCCCAAATCACCCCCCGGCGTATCCAAAATTAAAAATCGACTATTCATCTTATGACTCTTTGTCTTTCATTATACAGTATATATTGATGCCACCGTCAAAAGTGGATATTGGCATTTAAAGTCGCTGTTTTTAATCCAGAAACAACCGTTCGAAATACTTTTGACGCTAGCGTCTATCAGGATTATGCCAATCCATAAAACAATGAAAACATTGTTTAGCCTGTTTAGTCCGCAATGGTTTCCCACAATACGGACACGGAGCTGTTTCCCTGACTTCTTCCAGGTTAGGTCCGTCAGGATGGTGATACCATATTTTCGCCCAAGCCAGACTACACCCCGTAATTTCCCTCAGTTCTTTAACCGCCTCAGGAAACTTAAGATTCTTAATTCGTTCCGCCTGCTCTGATGATAAACCTTCAAATTCCGGAATATAATTCCGGCACTTAGAGCAAAACATTCCCCGTGTTGGCATAGTATTTCCCAACATATCAATTTCTTCTCTTGTGTAAGCACGATTTGCCATTGATTATAAAACCATTATGTCTGCTTGTTAGGAATTACCGATGACAAAAGCACAGACAACCACAGCCTGATTTCATTCAGGAACAACAATTATACCCCAAAAGGATGATTATGTAAAGCCTGTATATGATAATTTTCACTATATATATAGGGACTTTTATCACATCAAACCGTTAGAAAAATATGTCAACATCTCCATAAATAAACACCATTAAAGAAGTTATGTGTTTTTCCCGGTTTTGGCCCGCCAATTGCATTGACTTCCTAATAGAAGGAACTGACTTTTAAACATTTAGTTGAAAGGACAAGGAAATGGACATCGTAATGGAAAACATGACTTATGTAATCTGGATCGCAGTAGGTTTTGTTGGGTTGTTATTTGCCCCGCTGCTGCTGGGAATTCGTTATATCCCTCACAATCGCATTGGTATCGTGGAGAAACTTTGGGCCTTTAAAGGCTCGCTGAAAGAGGGTAAAATTATTGCTTTTAACGGCGAGGCCGGTTTTCAGGCAAAAATTTTACGCGGCGGTTTACACTTTTTCTATTTTCCCTGGCAATACAGTATTCACAAAGTACCGCTGGTAGTAGTATCCGAAGGACGTATTGGATATGTCTATGCCCGTGACGGACAGCCTCTGCCGCCCACCCAGACCCTGGGCCAAAACACGCAATGTAACAATTATCAGGACTGCCAAATGTTTCTCTCCGGCGGCGGACAACGCGGCCGCCAAAGAGCCATTCTGCGCGAAGGCGTGTATGCTATTAATCAGGCCCAGTTTGTGGTAATAACCGAAACCCAGATCTACGCCGGACCCGTAACCAAACTGGAAGCCCTGAAATTTGCCAACTGGCAGGAAGAACTACGGGGATTGACAGGATTTTCGCCTATCATCATCGGAGTCCGGACCGTAGTAAACAATGATAGTCCCCAACCGGCTCCCAATCGTTTGACCCTGACGGATTTTGACCAGATCGGTGTGGTAACCGTTCATGATGGAGAGTCAATCGAATCCGGAGAAATTATCGCTCCAGAAGTCAATTCTCAGGAAGAAGGCATGGGACACAGTTATTTCCAGGACCCGGAAAAATTCCTGGCACTGGGAGGCAGACGAGGAAAGCAACTCCAGGTTCTCACCGACGGCACCTATTTCATCAATCGCTGGTTTGCCACGGTTGAGATCCATTTCAAAACACTGATCCCCATTGGATATGTGGGCGTAGTAGTGTCTTATCACGGCGTTAAAGGAGAAGACCTCACCGGCGATAAATTCCGTTATGGCGAACAGGTGGACCCCGGCCATCGCGGCGTGTGGAAGAGAGCCCTGCCGCCGGGCAAATATCCCCTCAATCCCTATGCACTTAAAGTGGAACTGGTTCCCACAGTTAATTTCGTACTCCGCTGGGTGACCGGCATGGTAGAGCAGCATGAATACGATAAAGACCTCAAAAGCATTGAATTAATCACCGCGGACGGGTATGAACCCATACTCCCCTTATCCCTGGTCTTACACATCGATTACGAGAAAGCCCCGCGCGTGGTACAGCGGTTCGGTGATGTCAAGCGACTGATCAGCCAGACACTGGACCCGATTATCTCGGCTTATTTCCGCGATGTGGCACAGACCACCCAAATGCTGGACCTGTTAACCCGGCGCGAGGACATCCAACAGCGGGCCACCGCCGAACTGGGACGGCGATTTCAGGATTACGACATCAATTGTATCGCCGTGATGATCGGCCGGCCCCAACCCAAGGACGCCGGACCCGACGGCGTGGAACCGATCGAACGGCTGTTCGACCAGTTACGACAACGACGCCTAGCACAGGAACAGGTTCTCACCTTTAAACAACAGGAAGAATCTGCCCTCAAACTCAAGGAACTCAACGATGCTAAAGCCGCGGCAGAAAAACAGATGGAACTGACTCAAACCAAAATCGATATCGATATATCCAGTAACCGCGGCGAAGCCAAACTGGCCGAAGCCAAACGCCTGGCCAAACGCGATATCGCCCGCGCCACCGGGGAAGGCCGGTCCCGGCAATTACTGGGCAAGGGCGAAGCGTCGCGTATCGGACAGGTCGGCCTCTCCGAAGCCGCCGTCTTCCTCCAGAAAATACGTGCCTTCGGCGATTCCCGGCTCTTTACCCTTAACCAGGTAAGCGACCGATTCTCCCAAAGCGCACAGCCCCTGGTGCCGGAACGTTTACTGGTCATGAACCAAGGCCCCCAGGAAAAAGGCTCAGACGCAACCTCCATGAGTATCTTGGGACAATTGCTCACCCTCATGCTGGCCGAACACGCCGGCCTGGACTTCCGCAAAGACGCCGAAGGCCTGGAAGAAATGCAGGATTATCTCAAAATGTTAAATGAACAATCAAAACAGGAAATATCGGATAACTCCATAACCGACCAAACGGAAACAGTGCCGGAACAAAAAGCGATTACCTCCGCTATGGTTCCGGAAAAGAACTGTGAAACCCAGACATCAGAAGATGATTCAGAAGAGTTGTGATTAATCGTAAACACAAAGTATTAACTGTAACTTTTAGAAAGGAGCTTGAAATGAAAAAGATGATGAGTTGGACACTGGTAGTTGTATTGGGTGGGATATCTCTTATGGGATGCCGGCCGTATAAGGGAGAAAAATTTGAAGAGGTGCAAAACCATGAGACGGCCTTTGTTATCCCCTTTGAAGGAGACCTGGACAAGCAGCAAAAGCTTAAATCCCTGGAGTCGCTCCAGGCTTATCAGGTGGCCATCAAACGGATCGACATTCCGCGGCGCTGGCGCCAGTTGGGCCGCCTCTGGTTCGACGGCGAATGGATCGATACCGTCAAGGTCATCAAGGTGGACCGATCGCCGGTAACCCGGGAATGGACCGCCGGACACGATACCGGCACCAGCCAGCGCAACGAAGGTATCTGGATCGAAAGTGAAGACAGCGTATCCTTCAGCACCGGGTTCACCTGCACCGCCTATATAGAGGAAACCGACGCAGCCCGGTTCCTCTATCACTATCCCAACGGAAAACTGGCCGTGATTATGGACAACCAGGTCCGGGCCGAAATCCAGTCCACGGCCGCGGAAATCGCCGCCAAGTACAAAATGGATGAATTGCGGGCCAAGAAATCCGAAATTATTGCCGGCGTACGCTCTCATGTCTTGCCGTTCTTTGCCAATACCGGCATAACCATTAGCACCATCGGCATGTTCGGCGGCTATACCTATGAAAACGCCGACATCCAGAAGGCAATTGACAATACCTTCGTCGCCCAGCAGGATAAGGTAGTCGCCGCAGCCATGTACGATGCCCAGGAAGACAAAAACCGGCGCATTGAAAAAGAAGCCGAAGCTCTCAAAAACGCAGCCATCATCAAGGCCAATGGCGAGGCACAGGGCATCCGTCTGGTGGCACAGGCCATCGAAGAAGCCAATAAAAATCCCGCGTTCCTGGAACTGCGCAAGATCGAAGTCGAAGCCGAACGTGTGCAAAAATGGGATGGTCAGTACCCCCACTATTACTGGAACTGGAGTACCTCCGGTCAGGACGCCGCCGGGATACTGGTCAATACCCCCACCATAATGGCGGCAGACTAAAAATAACTCTGTGCCTGTGTGCCTTTGTGCCTTTGTGCCTTATTTATTAAATTCCTCAAAAATACAAAAAGGAAAAATATCATGAAACAGAAACTCATACATACTGCAACGTTAATTCTAATGCTGTTACTGGTTGATATTCTTTTACATCAGGTTTTCATGCCGCATAACGCCACGGAACTGGCACTCCGACAGATGAACGAAGACGGCAGCCGGGAACAACTGCGCGTGGCCGAACAGGCGTCAAACCTGATTACTCCTGTATTGATTATGGTTGGGATCATCGTGGGGTTGATGATCTGGCGGCGACCGGCCCGGACCTATCCGGGCCAACCCGCCCGAACCCCAAACCCAGGCCCGGTGTGAACCCTGATTCACACCTCAAACCACTCCCATGCCCGGGCCATTATAGGACCCGGGCAATTTTTTGATATCTTCAATCCCTCTGAATTATGCTTAT
>JAFGHE010000186.1 GCA_016930295.1 Sedimentisphaerales bacterium | reverse complement strand
TTTGATGCCGGAGTCTCTATTGCCAGATTTCCACTTCCAGCTCTAATTCCACATCAAATCGCTGACGAACACGTTCACGCACCAATTCAATCAGCTTGAGCACATCTGTAGCGGTAGATCCGTCTTCGGCAATAATAAAATTGGCATGAGTCCGGCTGATCCGGGCTCCACCGACATTGGTGCCTTTCAGGCCCGCTTTATCAATCAGGGCCCCCGCTGAAAGAGCACGCGGATTCTTGAATATACACCCCGCATTTCGGCTTTTCATGGGCTGCGTGTTCTTCTTGAGCATCCAGACTTCCTTGATCATCTTGCCGATCTGGTCCGGATCATCAGGCACTAAAGAAAATTCCGCTTCCAGAATAAATTTCGCCATGATATTGGTCATGCGATACCCAAAAAAAATATCATGACGTTTGCGCTCGAAACGGTAACCACTGCTGTCCATCAGCTTAACCGACTGGGCCACATTGCCGATATCTCCGAACCGCCCGCCGGCATTGATCTTCACCGCGCCCCCGATCGTACCCGGGATCCCGGCCAGGCACTCCATACCACTGAGCCCGTTGCGTGCGCATTCCCGGATAACGAAACTTAAATCCGCACCAGAGCGGGCCCGAACAACTTCACCTTCAAATTCAATCTTGCTGAACTCGTCATGCGAAAGCCGGATAACTACCCCGTCAATACCTTCATCCGCCACCAGCAGGTTCGAACCCCGCCCTAATACATACATCTCTATGCCGGACTCATGGCAGCGCTGCACCACATCAAGTAATTCCTCCTCGTTACGCGGCTCCACAAAGTAACGGGCCGGACCTCCGAGCTTAAACCACGTGTGTTCGGATAACGGCACATCTTGCCTAACTATGTCTTCCAAGCCTGCAAATAAGTTCATCGGCAACCTTCCAAACGTCACCGGCGCCCATGGTGACCACTAAATCGCCCTGCTCTAGTTCGCCGCACAGCACTTCCAATATAGTATCAAAATTCGCCAGATAGCGGGCCTGCCCGCCATTGTCAATGATCTTCCGGGCCAGTTGCCCGGCATCCACTTCTCGTTTTAATTCTTCGCTTTCACGGACAAAGTAAATGTCCGGTAATAATATTATATCAGCCAAACGAAAACTGGAAGCAAATTCATCCAAAAAAAATCGCGTCCGGCTGTGCTGATGAGGCTGAAACACACACCACAGCCGGCCAGGTGAATATCTGGCTTTGATCGCTTCCAGGGTAACCTGTATTTCGGTTGGATGATGAGCATAATCGTCCAGGATTACCACTCCTTCAATTTCACCCTTATAACTCATCCTTCGGCCCACGCCAACAAAATTCTCCAGTCCATAACAGATATTATCTATACCTACCCCCGCTCCGTGGGCCATGGCCGCCACCGCCAGGGCATTTGCCACATTATGCCGGCCTGCCAGTTTGAGCTTGACATGACCCTGAAACTGATCCTGATAGACAAGATCAAATTCGCCCAAACCCATATCAAAACCAGCATTAATCGCCTGCCAGTGCCCTGACCTCTCCAGACCAAAAGATTCCCTGCGCCCGGAATAATCCGCCAACGCACGAGTTGTAGGGCCATCATCAGCATTAACCACTAACATCCCCCCCGGCTCTATCCGGCGGGCAAACTCACCAAAGGCAGAAATGATATCATCCATATCACGATAATAATCCAGATGGTCCGCCTCGATATTCAGGATAGCACCTATCATAGGCTTTAGATTTAAAAACGAACGGTCGTATTCACAGGCTTCCACTACCATGTGAACACCCTTCCCGGCCCCGCTGCCACCGCCCAACTGCTCGACCTGGGCGCCTATCACATAACTGGGATCGCAGCCCGCTTCATGCAGCAGATAGGCCAGCCAGCCGCTGGTCGTACTCTTGCCGTGCGTACCCGCCACTGCCAGCGTATTCATCTGGCCGCTTAACTCACCCAGCATCTGGGCGTATTTAAGGGTTCGAATACCGTGTTCACGAGCCCAGACCCACTCCGGATTATCTTCCGCCACCGCCGCCGAGGCCACCACACAATCAACATAACCGGGAACCGACTCCATCCTGTGACCAATGCTCACCGGGATCCCTCGCCGACCAAGCTTCTGAACTACATCGGATGTCTGCATATCACTGCCGGTCACCCAATGGCCACGCTGGTGCAGAACCTGGGCCAACCCACTCATCCCGCAGCCGCCAATACCTATAAAATGATACGAAAACGCCCCTTGAGGCTGTTGAGGCCGTAAAAACTCAACCGCCCGGCGTCGTGACTTCCTGTCGGTTTTCTGTCTCATCCTGACTCTATTTAATACCAAGTCCTTATTTACTCAACACTTTTTTTCCGGAAATCTCAAAAACCGCTATCTCCGGCCGTGATAAAAAACGCACCCTCGGCACAGAACCCCCTTCCATACCAACCCCCCGATTGACATACAAAGTCGTATCCCCCACCTCATACATCCCGGACTCATACTTCTTCCCAAACTTGCTCAGGGTAATCAACGCCCCGTAAAACGGCAGCGCCACCTGCCCGCCGTGCGTGTGCCCGCACAGGTAAATATCCACATTCAAATCATCCATATCCTCAATAAAATCGGAATAGTGATACAGGAAAATGCTGAAATCCCTCTCAGGAATTCCCTCTAATAACCCGCGATAGCCTCTCGGATTCTTACAACTCAATCCAGAAATATAGAGAGTCTCACCTTCGTCTTCAAACGTTACGATATCATTATCCAGCAATTTAAATCCGGTCCCACCAAATAAATCCGTATCCCCGACATACCCTATATCCCAATTCCCCTCCACTGCCAGTTTCGCCTGCCTCGCCCTCAGCTTCGTCACCGTATCCTTAAACACTGCCACCCCATCCGAGGAATTCACACAGTCGCCCGTGAACACGATAATATCCGGGTCCAGACCATTGACCAGTTCAACTAACGTATTCTCCGCCCGACGTTTGGGGTCACAATGCAAATCAGAAATATGCACCACCCGAAAACTCCCCTGGCTCAATTTATCCGTCTCGATGTGATATGTATTGACTTCAATCCAATACGGCTCCACCAAAAAACCGTAGAGCATACACCCTATACCTACCAGGGCAACGACATGGATTAAACTAATCAGCCGGCCGGCAAAAATCCTGGCACTTTTATCACCCCGATACTTCTTAATCACATAAACAACAAAAAAACGAACCTCCCAGACATAGAGAACCACAATGATTGCCAGGAAAAACATTACGATCATTCGTATGGTATGAATTTAAGCACCTCCCATTTTTCTGATTTCATGCGCCACCCGCTCCGCCGCGTCCGGCTTGCCCAGATCCAGGGCCGCCTGGGCCATCTGACCTGATTTGACTTCATACAAACATTTCTTAAGCACTTCTGTCAAACCATCCGCCGTACTCCCGGTATGACAATCATCGGTTACTATAACGGCTGCGCCGGCCTTTTCCAGTATCTTCGCATTGCGCTGTTGATGTCGATCCTTGTGGTACGGATAAGGCAGCAGAATACTACCCACCCCTACCGCAGTAAGTTCCGCCAGACTCGAGGCCCCGGCCCGACTGATAACCAGTTCCGCCGCGTTCATCAGTAAATTCATTTTATGAGTAAACTCCAAAACCACGGCCGACAAACCAGATTCCTTATAGCGCTTTTGCACCTGCTCCTTATCACTGACGCCGGTAATATGCACAATCTGCCAGCCGGTTAATTCATCCGATATCTTCTCACACAAACATGCAGCCGCCGCCATATTCACATTATGCCCGCCCTGCGAACCACCCATGACAACCAGTGTTTTCCTGCGCACATCCAGATTCAGCTCCTTTTTGGCCTGCTCTTTGGAACGGTATTCAATAAATCGCCTGCGCACCGGACATCCGGTAACCTCGCATTTATTCTCATCAATGCCAAAAAAGGCCAGACTCTCCTGCCATTGTAAAAAAATACGGTTGGCAAATTTCCTGCCATACCTGTTCGCCTTGCCCGGCACGGCATCCGGATTCAACATCCCCACCGGGATCCCCATCCCGGCCGCCACTTTCATGCCCGGCCCGGACGCAAACCCGCCCAACCCCAGTACCGCAACCGGCCGCTCTTCCTGCATGATATCCCTGCAGTGCGCCAGACTCGCTCGCCACCCGGTCCAAAACGACCATACCTCCTTTATCCCCCGCGGCAGCGGTACTACCGGCAGCGACTGATACCGAAACCCGCTCCCCTTTAATATATCCTCATCAATCTGTCGCTGAGTACACAAAAACAACACCTCCCCTGCCGGATCAATGGCTTGGAGAGCCTCAGCCACCGCAATCCCCGGACACAAATGTCCGCCACTACCACCCCCGGCAAAAATATAAACCTTTTTACTGCTTGTATCCTTGCTCATTATTTTTCTTTTCCTTCTATGCTATTCTTATCCACAGATTCATCCTTCAGTAGTATCCAGCATTTCAGTAGTAAATCATCATTACTCCAAAATCTATCTCTTAATTGAATGTATGCCAGTGACAGAAAAACCAATCCTATCCATGAACACTCCTTAATAATTGTTATATAGCCTGGATAGGTTTCTTCGGGATGACACAATGTATCAAGAACAATATAGATATCTTTTACATTATATAGCATGATAACAAATAATAGCACCCCCCAGAATGAAAAAACTAACACAATAAAAAATATTCCCGTTATTAAATTAATTAATTTAATCTTCTTATAAAAACTCCTTCTCTTTACAATATTATTTAATCTTTTTATTTCTTTCTCAGAAAATATATCATTCAGATTCATGGTTCTACCCTTCCGTAAATGTTACCCTTTTCTGATTAGCAATATTCAATATTACCCCCGCTGCCGCCGCCGTCATCACCAGGCCCGACCCGCCGGCACTGATAAAGGGCAACGCGATTCCCTTGGTCGGCGCCAGCCCGGTGG